>CANFUB010000243.1 GCA_947450015.1 Bacteroidota bacterium
ACCGACCCTGAAGGGGTCGCATGTGAGTTATTCGTTACTAAGGGGAATACCACCCACCTCCCTAATAACTCAATAACTTTTAGTTATTAGTTAATTGTTAATAGTTATTAAGGAAACTTCCGCCAACCTCCCAATTAACTTAATAACCTAATAACTCAATAACCCAATAACAAGTCCCAAGTTCAGACCTCTTTTAACCATGTTTTACTTAATCATCAGCATCCACAATTCATTACCTATGCTGTACACCCTTTATTTACAAGTATTTCTGCAGCCCTTTCCCTTTTCAAACGCATGTAAAAAATTCCTAAATTCTGCGTAAATTTGCACCTCATTTTATACATTTAGAAACGCGTATGGTCAAAAATTCTTATTTAAGTAATGCCGATGTCAACTACATTGACGATTTGTACAAGCATTACCAAAGTGATAAAGAATCAGTGGATTTTGGTTGGCAAAAATTCTTCGAAGGGTTCGATTTCGGCTCAGGCAAAGGCTTCGGAAGTGGCGAGGCCATTAGCGAAGATGCCCTCAAAGAAATCAATGTACTCAATTTAATCAATGGTTACCGTTCACGTGGTCATTTGTTCACCCATACCAATCCGGTAAGAGAGCGCAGACAGTATACCCCAACCCTCGATATCGCCAATTTCGGTTTGAACGAAACCGACCTCGATAAAACATTTAATGCGGGTGTTGAAATCGGTCTTGGTGCCGCTACCCTTAAAGACATCATCGCGGCACTTAAAAAAACTTATTGCGAAAGCATTGGGGTGGAATACTTGCACATTGATGATCCCATTCGCATTGAGTGGTTGCGCAAATTAATGGAGACTACCCAAAACCAACCCAACCTTTCCATAGAAGAAAAGAAACAGTGCTTGTATAAATTGAACCAAGCGACTGCATTCGAAAACTTTATCCATACCAAGTTCATTGGTCAAAAACGTTTCTCTTTAGAAGGTTTAGAATGCTTAATTCCAGCCCTCGATTCAGTGGTGCACTATGGTGCCGAACTAGGTGTACAAGAGTTTGTGATGGGCATGGCCCACCGCGGTCGTTTAAATGTATTGGCCAATATTTTCAATAAAACCTATTCCGATATTTTTAGCGAGTTCGAAGGCAAGGTGTTCCAAGACGATCAATTCGAAGGCGATGTGAAATACCATTTGGGTTATAGTACCATTGTGCCAACCCCGCATGGCAAAGAAGTAAAAATAAAATTAGCGCCAAATCCTTCTCACCTCGAGGCGGTAAACCCTGTGGTAAAAGGCATGGTGCGCGCTAAGCTCGACCATGTTTACAATGGCGATCAAGATAAAATATGTGCTATTTTAATCCATGGTGATGCAGCGGTAGCTGGTCAAGGCATTGTTTACGAAGTAGTGCAAATGAGCGGATTGGAAGCCAACAGAATTGGCGGTACCATGCACATTGTAACGAATAATCAAATTGGATTTACGACCAACTATACCGATAGCAGAACCAGTATTTATTGTACCGATGTAGCCAAAACCACCAATTGTCCAGTATTCCATGTGAATGGCGATGATGTTGAAGCAGTAGTGCATACCATTAAAATGGCCATGGCCTATCGCAATGAATTTAACACCGATATCTTTATCGATTTGTTAGGCTACAGAAAATATGGTCATAACGAAGGTGATGAGCCGCGTTTTACCCAACCACTTTTATACAAAATTATTTCAACGCATCCGAATCCAAGAGAAATATACAAAGAGAAATTAATTGCACGTGGCGAAATTGATGCGGCCATTGCAGAAGAAATGGAAGTGCATTTCAAACAATTGTTGCAAGACAAATTGGATGATGTGAAGCAAGAAAAAGCACCACTGTCTAAAATGAAAATTGAAGACCTGTGGAAGAATTTCCATTTCCCAAAAAGAGAAGATTTCGAACAAGCAACGGATACGACTTTCGATGCTAAGAAATGGAAAGAACTCGCAGAAAAAATCAACCAATTGCCAGCCGATAATTTGCCGATTAAAAAAGTACAGCAAATTTATGATGGCCGTATAAAAATGATTAAAGAGAATAAGTACGACTGGGCCATGGGCGAGTTGATGGCTTATGCTACCTTGTTATCTGAAGGTCATGGTGTGCGTTTGGCGGGTCAAGATGTAGAGCGTGGTACTTTCAGTCACAGACATGCTTTGATTAAGAAAGAAGATTCAGAAGCAGAGTATGTACCATTGGATCATATCAGCGAAAAACAACCGCGTTTTTATGTTTACAATTCATTGTTAAGCGAGTATGCCGAGTTGGGTTTTGAATACGGCTACAGTACTTCTACACCAAGTCATTTAACCATATGGGAAGCGCAGTTTGGCGACTTTGGCAATGGCGCACAAATTATGATTGATCAGTTTGTGGCCAGTGCTGGTACCAAATGGGGACAATACAGTGGCTTAATGATGATGATGCCACATGGATACGAAGGTCAAGGACCAGAGCACTCATCGGCACGATTAGAAAGATTTTTACAACTGTGTGCCAACAACAATATGCAAGTGATTAATTGCACCACACCGGCCAATTATTTCCATGCCATTCGCAGACAATTGAAACGCAATTTCAGAGTGCCATTGGTAGCCATGACCCCTAAGAGTTTGTTGCGCCATCCATTGTGCAATAGCACAATCGAAGATTTTACAACAGGTACTTTCCAAGAAATGATAGGTGATGAATATGCCGATGCTAAAAAGGTAAAGAAGGTATTGATTTGCACTGGTAAAATATATTATGAATTGTTGGCCAAACAACAAAGTGATGCAAGAAAAGATGTTGCGATTATTCGCTTAGAACAAATGTATCCTTTGCCAGAAAAACAATTGCAAGCGTTTTACGAGCTGTATGCCAAAGCCGATTTCTATTGGGTACAAGAAGAACCAAAGAACATGGGTGTATGGATGCATTTCTGTCGTTATGAATTGCCAATGCATTTGAAATTTATTGGTAGAAAAAGCAGTGCAAGTCCAGCAACAGGCTTTAAGAAAATGCACGACAAAGAGCAAGCCGCTATTATCGACGAAGCGTTTGCTTAAGGTCAGCTAAATACTAAACCATACAATTAACCGTTCTAACACCATGACAAAATATAGTTTGATACTCCTCGTAGCCTTGTGCAGCTTATGGGCTTGTAAAAAAGCAGATGATGGCACTAGAACCAAAGTTGGTTTTTACAGCATGGACAGTACGGCTGTAGAAAGCAGTTTGAGTTTGTTTGTAGACAATGAATTCAAAGGCAAATTGCCGATTCGCAGAACAGAACCAACTTGTGGCGATAGCACTTTGTTGTTTATTGTACTCGATGGTAAAAAACACGAGTTAGATGTGAAGAACGACAATGGCGATTTTAAGAATTCGGAGTACATCGAAATTACGGCCACTAAATGCGGTGCAGGGTCAGGTAAAAACCACAAACATGTAGATGGTATGAATGGCAGTAGTTTAAGAAAAATGACCGATGCCGACTGCGCTACCATGGGCTTTACCCGATAAGAGACATGCAACTTTTCTATAAACAATACGGCACTACTGGCACACCTCTTTTTATTTTACATGGCATCTTTGGTATGCTAGACAATTGGCACAACATTGCTAAAAAATTATCTGAGCATTATACCGTTTACACCATCGATGCGCGCAACCATGGACAGTCGCCCCACAGCGATGAGAGCGGTTACCAAGTGATGGCAGAAGATGTAATTGAATTGGCGAACAATTTGCACATTCAACAATTCATTTTAATGGGGCATAGCATGGGTGGTAAAACTGCTTTATGGATTGCCAATCAATATCCTGAACGTATTCTAAAATTGATAGCCGTTGACATTGCCCCTAAGCGTTACAAACCAGGGCATGTGGCTTATTTCAAAGCCTTTGAAGAAATTAATTGGCGTGCATTTACAACACGCAAAGAGATTGATGAAGCTTTGATGGCTTACGAATCGAACATGGGCGTGCGTTTGTTTTTAGCCAAGAACATCGAGCGCAACGAAGCAGGCACATTCAGTGTGAAGGCGAACATACCTGCTTTGAAAAACGCTTATGATGAAATTATTGGTGAGTTGCATTTTACTTCGGTTTACGAAGGCGAAACCTTGTTTATTTTAGGCGCCAATTCCCGTTATTTAAAGGAAGAGGACAAGCCTTATATTTTAGAACATTTTCCAAAAGCGCAATTCGTGAGCATACCAAATGCAGGGCATTGGGTACATGCCGATAATCCATTGGCATTTGTAACGGCCTTAGAAGCCTTCTTGTAAACGATTTCTAAGCAGACATTACCATGATCATCAAGAATACAAAGATGATGGCGAGGTAAATGACGATTTTAACGGTGTCGTTGTCCTTGGCGTGCAGTTCACTGTAAGGATACATTTTCTTGTTCATAGGAGTGTTGGTTGTTAGCTACTTTTATTCACGAAGTATGCCGATTGTAGAATAAATACCCCTTGCACGTTTATGTAGTTAAAATTCAATCATTTAAATTTTATTGACACGCTTATAATCCAAGTCTTTTTTTATTCCCTTTC
>CANFUB010000244.1 GCA_947450015.1 Bacteroidota bacterium
CCTGCTGGGCAACAGTTAACAATTAGCTCAGAGCAATTGGCAACAGACGAACCTGTGCAGATAGAAATTGTGAATGCTTTGGGGCAAGTGGTAATGCAAAGCACGTATGCAGCCGAAAGCATTAACTCATTTAAACAGACCTTAAATATAGGATCCTTGGCAACGGGGGTTTATCAGATTAATATTAACAGTGGCGCATTTAACATTAAAAAGAAATTAATGGTGAGCCATTAAAAGACATTCGTGAGTTTTGAATTGTATAGTTGAAAGATGCTGCCCCAAAAGGGCGGCATTTTTTATTGAATTTAACTGAGTATTTATACTAAAACAGTAAAAATGGGGTGTTTTTTAGTATTAAAACGGTATCAAAACCATTAAAAGTAGGTATAAATACCCACTACCAAAGGCTTGACGCTAAAAATATTTTTATTTTTTTTCATTCTCAAACACTTGATTTTTAATTTTTTATTCCCATTTCCATAGTTTGGCACAGTATTTTTTCAGAGAAACTAGTATCAATATACTAAATGGGTGTATATTTGCATCAACTAAAACACAAACTATTATGAACAACACAATGAAAGGGTTTACAAAAATTTAACCATTCTCGGTTTAAATTTTTTAATCACAAACTCCCTTAACCAACAAAAAAATTAAAGAATCAAATTGCTTCGCTGCGTGGTATTTTATCACCTGTTAGAAATTTTTTGCCCTGATTTTTTTGAACCTGATTAAAGTAACCCAAACATTAAAAGCGTTTATAACAGCTATACAAATTAAAACAAACAAAAAAAAATACAATGAAAAACAAATTACAGATTCTCACGATTGCCTTAGTAACTTTAATCTTTACAAATGGCTATTCTAAAACAACTTCTTACAATGGTACAACTTGGAGCAATGGTGTTCCAGCTGGTACTACTGATGTTGTTACTATTACTGGTGGAACATTCTCATTAACTGCTAACATTACTTACGGTAGTTTAACATTAAATGGTGGTAACTTAAATTTAAATGGCAGGACATTAACCGTTCCTTCACCAACCTTGACTAGTGGTTCTATAACTTCTACTAGTTCTGTTAGTAATTTAATTATTTCGGGAACACATACTGCAAGTTTGATACCTGCAATAACCCGTGGTTTAATTACTTATACTAATTTAACGGTTTCAACAAACCAAACGTTAACAGATACAATTTCAATTACTGGTGATTTGACCTTAAGCGGTAATACATTTAACACTGCTGGATTTTTATCAGCCATAGGTGGCAACGTTACCATAACCTCAGCTTCAACTTTACAATCAACAGGAGTTTCAAGAATTGATGCTACTGGTGCAACTCTTACAATCAATGGCGGCGGTCTATTATTAAACAATGTTGAATTGGTTATTGATAATTTAACTTTTACAACTTCTCATTACATTACTGCTAGCAATGGTGGCTTCTTATCTTTTGATAATTCAACTGTGCATACTTTAACAAGTGTTGATAATACAAGCCATGTTAATGCCAAAGTTAGATTATACACTAAAAATAACAATACCAATACTGTTCTATTCCCAATTGGTGATGGATCTGTATACTCTCCATTTATATTTACACCAACTAGTGTTACAAACGTAAGCCCAGCAAATGCATTTGGCCAATGGGTTGAAGTAACCTACACTGGTGCAAAAGCTTCTCAACTTACTTTAGACGGATCAACTTTGAAAGGTGCAAGCGGTTATGAGTATTGGACAGTGGCTTCTTCTGCTTCTTCATTGGTTGGAACCGTAGGTTTAAGATATGATAATAACGGAACCAAAACAGGTAAGACCATCCTGAGCAGTGGAAGTAATACTGCTAACTTAATTTTAGCGCAATATCAATCAACTAAATGGGTTGGTATAGGTGCTGCAGCAAATACTGCTTCAAATATCACCACCTCAACTTCAAGTGCATCTGTTAACCCAACTTCTTTATGGACCATTGGTTCTAACACAACTGGTACTGGTTTCTTAGTAGCTTTGCCTGTAACTTTAATCAACTTCGATGCAGTGGCTAACAAAAGCAACAAAACTGTTGAAGTAAGATGGGCTACTGCAACTGAAGAAAACAACAGCCACTTCGAAATCATGCACTCTACCGATTTTGTTAACTGGACTTCTATCGGTACAGTATACAGCCAAGGCAATGGCAACGACATGAATGTTTATTCATTCACAGATATTAACCCAAGCACTGTTAACAATTACAAATTAAAAATTGTAGCCCTTAACGGTGAGGTTTCTTACACTAGCATCAAATTGGTTAAATTTACTGAAATCATTTCAACTACTGTAAACGTTTACCCTAACCCTGCCAACGCCAACGTTAACTTATCAGTTGACAACATGGACATGAGCACACCAGTAACCATTCAATTGGTTAACCCAATGGGTCAAGTAGTATTCGAACAAATCATTACCGAAAATGTAAGCGGTATGATGAACACTAGCATCCCAACTTCAGAATTCGCAGCAGGTATCTACCAAGTTACGATCTCTGGAACAACTGGCACTGTGTCTCAAAAATTAATCATCAACCATTAATAGTATTTTTTAAGTTTTATAGTGTAGTTTTAAAAAAAGCTGGCCCGAAAAAGGGTCAGCTTTTTTATATTTTAACAGAACAGTAATTAAAACACAAAAATCGTTCACTCGAAAACTTTTGTTTTTAAAGTCAATACTTTAAAAATCACAACCCATAGATTTTACTAGTATTTGCAAGTGTTTCACACAAGAACGTGGATTAATTTTAATTATCTGACTTTTAGTTAATTAATTAAGTCCTTTTTCAATTTTGAGCAATGTCAACTTCCATCATAGTATTAAAGTACTATTATGATTTAACTTTGCATCCATAAAACTGAGACTATTTAGAACAACACCTTGAATGGGTTCTAAATTTCTGTCTATTTTCATTTGAAATTTTAACCACAATTTTATTGCCTTTACAAAATTAAAATGCGGGCATTTTAATTTTTAATTTCTTTTAACAAGGCGGTTTTGTGTTAAAGTTTGGAAAGAAATGGAATTTTAAATCCATGCGAGCCAAATTTTAAACACTTAACAATATAAAATAATAAAATGAACAAAAAATTAAAGTTTCTTATGTTGGCCTTGGCTGCATTTGTATGCACCACTGCTTATTCAGTAACTAAAACTTGGAATGGAAGCGCATGGAGCCCGACTGGTACACCTGCCTCTGGCGATGCGGTAATTATAGCATCAGGCACCTACAGCTTGAGCACTAACTTACAATTTTTAAGCTTGACTTTATCAGGTGGTTCCATCAATCTTGGATCCAACACACTTAGGGTAACCTCTGCTATTTCTATAAAATCTGCAGGTACTATTCAAGCAAGTAGCTTATCAATGCTAGATGCAACAGGTGCAAGCCTTACCATTGATGGTGGCAACTTAACTTTAAACAACGTTGAAGTAGTGGTTACCTCTTTGTCATTCGTTTCTAGTCACGATATCATTAGCTCTAATTCAGGTTTCTTATCTTTCGATGACAATACCAGTCACGCACTATCAAGCGTTGACAATACCAGCCATGTGAATGCCAAAGTGAGATTGTATCTTAAAAATGGTAACAACAGCATCTTCAATTTTCCAATTGGCGATGGCACCGTATACTCACCATTTATTTTCGACCCAAAGAATGTTCCAGGCTCGCAGAGCAATCCATTCCAACACTGGGTGGAAGTAACTTATGTTGGTTCTCAAGCGTCTCAAAAAGGTCTCGACCTTAGCACCTTAAACAGTGCAAGTGGCTATGAGTATTGGATTACAGCAAGCTCAAGTTCAAATGTTACGGGCACCATTGCCTTGCGATATGATAACAATGGCACCAAAACTGGTAAAACAGTTGTTGGTAGTGTTACCAATCTTGCTGCAGATTTAAAATTAACACAATACGATGCCTCCATTGCAAAATGGGTAGGTATAGGATCTACCAATGCTGCCAACACGCCATCAACAGGCATTACCACTTCTACTTCTACTTCGAATTCAGTAGTACCAACCTCTAATTGGACCTTGGCTTCTACCAATGCTAGAACTTCTTTCACTATTGCCTTACCTGTTAACTTGATCAATTTTAATGCAGCCGCTAACAAAAACAGCAAAAGCGTTGAGGTAAGTTGGTCAACAACAAATGAAGAAAACAACAGTCACTTTGAAATTATGCATGCTAACGACTTTGTTAACTGGACTAGCATCGGCACTGTATACAGCAAAGGCAACGGCAACGACATGAATGTTTATTCATTCACAGATATTAACCCAAGCAACATTAACCAGTACAAATTGAAAATTGTTGCACTTAATGGTGAGGTTTCTTATAGCAATATTCAATTGGTTAAATTTACTGAAACAGTTTCAGCAACTGTGAATATTTATCCTAATCCTGCGAATGCCAATGTTAATTTATCAATAAACAATATGGACATGAGCACACCAGTAAGCATTCAATTGGTGAACACCATGGGGCAAGTAGTATTCGAACAAATCATCACCGAAAA
>CANFUB010000245.1 GCA_947450015.1 Bacteroidota bacterium
CCTTTAATAGATTCTATGGTTTCGTAATGTTCTACTTCAAGTCCTGTACCCGTCAGTATTTGTTCAATTTCCTCAGGGGTCTTTTGTATATCAACAAAGGCTTTTAGCCAATTCAATGAAATTTTCATGTACTCTGCGAAGATAATCCCAAAAACTCAAACCAAAGTAGTTCGCAACACAAATTTTTCGGGTATCAAGCAACACTTTTCCACCGATTACTTATTCAATTTAAAAGTACAACACCCTTTTATCGTTATTGATTCGATTTGGTCGAAGTAATAGAATACCTTCGAGTGCAAGCCATTATTTTCGACCTTTCATTTCAGTATATGACAAGACAATTATTCTCAATAATAGGACTGATAGGGTGTCTACTCTCTACCAATGTCAATGCACAAAAATTTACACTTAAGCAATGTATTGATTATGCTTGGTCGAATAACCTAGACATCAAACAAAGTATGTTAAACAATGCTTCTTCCTTAATCGATGTAAAAGCTAGTAAGGCCAATTTATTGCCGACCCTTTCGGCCAGCGCTGGTCAAAACTATCAATTTGGTAGAACGGTCGATAGATTCACCAATACCTACATCTCAGGACAAACTATTCGCTCGAATAACTTTGGGTTAAATGCTGGTATTATGTTATTCAATGGTTTTCAAAACTTGAACAATATCCAACAAAAAAAATTCACCCAAGAGGCGAGTGCAGAAAACATACAATACACCAAAAACTTAATTGCGCTCAACATATCAAGTTCTTTCTTGCAAGTGATACAAGCCATGGAAAGTATTAACAATGCGCAATTGCAAATTAACTCTACGCAACAGCGCATCGACAAAGCACAAAAACAAGTTGACGCAGGTGTGGCCGACCTAAGTAATTTACTAACCTTAAAAGCACAGGTTGCCAACGAACAATTAAATTTAGTGAATGCGGTGAACAGTAAAAATGCAGCGGTATTAACGCTTAGAAATTTAATGCAGTTACCATTTGCAGAACCATTTGAAATTGAAGTGCCAAGTGTCGAGGGTATTACTGCAACGCGCGAACCAGTGGTTTTAGAAATTTACGAAACGGCTGTTAACACGCTTCCCCAAATTAAAGCAGCCATTAAACAAAGTGAAGCTGCAAACGCACAAACAAAAGTTTCAAAAGGCTTTCTCTCTCCTTCTATTACTTTGTATGGAAGTGTGAGTACTGTCTATTCTCAGAGTGCTAAAAACTACACCATTAATACAACCCCTATTGGTTACCAAACCATAGGCTATACACAAAATTCAAATGAGGCCGTATTGCAACCATTGTTTAACTATAATTCTCAGATCATTAAATTTGGCGACCAGTTTAAAAACAACATCGGTCAAGGTGCAGGCTTAAGTTTTAGTTGGAATATTTTCAATGGCTTTCAAGTGCAGAACAATATTCAAAAAGCAAAAATCAATCAGCAAATCACGGACATGAATTTGCTCAAACAAAAAAACACTTTGCTCAACGATATCAATACAGCAGTAAACAGTTACAATGCGGCCAAAGCCAAACACGATGCCAGTTTAAATAGTGTTGAAGCACAAAAAACGAGTTTAGATTATATTCAAAAAAGATTCGATGCGGGTGTTTCAACCTCATTCGATTTTATCAATGCAAAGAACAGTTACTTACAAGCACAATCAAACGAACTACAAGCCAAATACGAATTGGTATTCAGAGCACTTATTCTTGAATATTACAGAGGAAACACAATAACACTTTAAAATTATGTCAAAAAAGAAAAAAATTATCATTGCCATTTCGGCCATTGTCTTAATCGTCCTTATCTTTATAATGCTTTCGGGCAAAAAAAACATGGGCATCAAAGTAGCAGTTGAGAAAGTGGGCAATCAAAATATTATCGAAGAAGTAAGCGCAAGTGGCACCATTTATCCGGAGAGCGAAGTTAAAATCAGTCCCGATGTTTCTGGTGAAATTATTGACCTCTACGTGCAAGAAGGTGACACTGTAAGAAAAGGACAGTTATTGGTGAGAATTAATCCTGACTTATACCAATCGCAGCTCGACCAAGCCAAAGCGGGCTTGAACAACGCGAAGGCCACCTCTTCTAACATTCAAGCACAGTTAACACGTACCAAAGCAAATGTCGAAATGCAAAGAAAAAATTTCGAACGTCAGAAAAAATTGTTTGATGAAAAGGTAATCAGTCAACAAGAATATGACAATTCTGAAGCACAGTACAACATGGCAAAGGCCGAATTAGAAGCAGCCGAAAAACAAACCTTAGCCTCTATGTACAACACACAATCTGTTGAAGCAGGTGTGCAACAAGCTGGCAAAAACTACAATAGAACTACGGTAACAGCACCAGCAGATGGTGTTATCACTGGTTTAAATTCAAAGAAAGGCGAACGTGTTGTAGGAACCGCTCAAATGGCGGGTACCGAAATGATGCGCATTTCAGATTTAAGCAGAATGGAAGTAAGAGTTGATGTGAACGAGAACGACATTGTCCGAATAAAAAACGGTGATACCGCAGGCATAGAAGTAGATGCTTACCAAGGTAAAATATTCAAAGGGGTAGTAACCCAAGTAGCCAATAGTGCGAAGAGTAATTCTGCAGCTTCAATCTCTACCGATCAAGTCACTAAATACGAAGTAAAAATATTAATCTTAAAAGAATCCTATCAAGCGGTAATGGATGAGAACGAAGGCAGAATGCCCTTCCGTCCTGGCATGAGTGCGAGTGTACACATTTATACCAAAACAGAAAAAAACGTTTTAGCAGTACCTGTCTCATCGGTTACTTTAAAAGAGAAAAAAGATAATTTAACAGAGAAAGAAGAAGTGGTATTTGTAGTGGTAAAAAACAAGGTGGTAAAACGTGCTGTTAAAACTGGCATCCAAGATACCAAATACATAAAAATAACAGAAGGTTTAAAACCTGGCGAAGAAGTGGTATCAGCACCATTCGAAGCCATTAATAACAAGTTAATTGATGGCGGCACTGTGCAGGTGGTCGACAAAGAAAAGCTATACGAAATAACAGACAAAAAGTAGTAGGTTTATATACAACGCAAAAGCCCCTTCTTTGAAAAAAGAGGGGGCTTTTTTTTATCTGATAAACCGAGGGTTAAGTTCAAAATTGTTTAACAAAACAATTAAATGTTTTTTATAACAATAATTCAAAAAAAGACGGCAAAAAATAGCCCTAATATTTTTTTTGCCCTTTTATTTTCCCTTAATTCGTTCATAATTCTCCTATGGTACAAATGCATACAAACACTGAAATGCTGTTCCGAAGGTGGCAGCAAAACAAAATTTCTAAATCTTTGGCGATGGCGGAATTAGGCAATCAAGGCTTTACTGCCGAAGAAATTAAACCGCTATGGGAGCAATATTGCCGCCATTGTTTAGCGAAACGCTGCAGTTTAGGCTGGTTACTAATGGCCATCGGTGGCTTTGTTGGCTTAATTACATGCATTTTAACCATTATAGATTTAGTACCAGAATTTCGCGGATTTCTGATGTACGTGCTTACCAGCGCATCTGTTTTGGTCGCTCTATACGGTTGTTATTTAGTGATGGAAAAACCATTTGAAATGGCCGATTGAGAGCTCCTGTCAAATTAAAAAAAACAATTGCAGAGATTGGTATTAATTGAAACCTTAATTCAAGAAATACATCCCCCCGTCTCGCAACAATGCGTGTTTAATGCATTGGCACGCCAAGCGATTGGAAAAACAATTCCATTGGATAAAAGATGGCGAAGTATGTAACAAAACCAGCTATCAAAAGCGATGCAATAGCTTGCAACCAATTGAATGGTACCGCATGTATTTCGGGATTGTAAATTGTGAGTTTTGTGCCTGCCAAATAATCACCGATTCTTCTTTCATTATCTATAATTGCAACGATGGCCTCAATGGGCCAAAATACAATTGTTAAATTTCTCACAAGGCATCTCAGCGGACTGGCCACTTTATTTGTTTTAAAATTGACCACCTGAAATTTAAAAATTCTTTTTGAAAGGCTTCTTCCTAAATAAATATCTTTATTAAAATACAATGAAAATGCTAAAGCAAATAGATAGTAATTTCCCAAAAACAATGGCGGCTGTGTATTTGGATGTTTAAACATTTCAGCCATGTCCATTAACATGCTTGGCAAAACAATTAACATCATCAAAAGGCACATGGAAAAATGATCGAGCAGCATTGTCAATATGCGTGTACCTGGGTTTAATTTATTCATGCCAATGTTTGGTTATTAGAACAAACATAATCTAAACCAGCTTTAAAAAGAAATTCCCGCCACTTACTTTTGAAGGGGCGGGAATTTTTAATATTTTAAATTCAATTAGAACCAGTCTTTCATTTTATCGAAAAACCCTTTGTCTTTTTTAGCATGCTTTGGCGAGAAATGATCGGATTCATTCAACTTCTTCAACATCTCTGTTTCTTCACTCGATACTTTCTTTGGAATCCAAATATGAATTTGAATCAATTGATCGCCCGTATGGTAACCATTCACCTC
>CANFUB010000246.1 GCA_947450015.1 Bacteroidota bacterium
GAGTGTTTATGGATTTGTCGGGTAATAGATTTATTATTTTAAACCAATCAGTTTTTTTTTATAAAATAGGTGTTTATTAAATCAAAATTTAATCATTCGTGAGGTGCTGTTATTATCAAAACTTGTAAATTATGCAAGTTTTGATAATTTATACTATATTTGCATCGTGAATAAATTCATCAACAGGAAGCAATACATAAGCAAACTATTGGCCTATAAAGATAAAGATTTAATAAAGGTGGTGACGGGCTTACGTAGATCGGGGAAATCTACTCTTTTTGATTTATACCGGGAGCAGTTACATAAAATGCGTATTGGAAAACGGCAAGTTCAATTTTACAATTTTGAATTACCTGAAAATTATTTGAACAAAAATTGGGATGATATCTATTTTGAAATCAAACAAAAATTGCAAGTTGATAAACCAAATTACATTTTCTTAGATGAAGTTCAGAATATTCCCCTGTTTGAAAAATTGGTGGATGGGCTTTTTGCTACTGAGAATACGGATGTCTATATTACAGGGTCGAATGCATTTCTATTAAGCAGTGAATTGGCGACCTTGCTTAGTGGTCGTTATATTGAAATTTCAATTTTACCTTTTTCATTTCACGAATATTTGACAGCAAGAAGTATTGAAAGCACTAATAAGTATCTCAATTATGAAGCGTTGTTTTTTGATTATGTGAATGAAACATCACTACCTAAAGGGGTTGAGTTTCGCGAAAGTGGTTACGATAAAATTTATGAATACTTGGAGGCTATATATGCCACGATTATTGAAAAGGATATTACACAAAGACACCAAATAAATGACAAACGCGCTTTTGCAAATATCACAAAGTTTATAGCCACTAACATAGGCAATCAACTATCACCAAGTAATATATCTAAAACACTGAAACAAGATGGACAAAGTATACACCATTTCACAATTGAAAAGTATCTTGAATATCTGACCGCTAGTTTTGTTTATTATAAAGTCAATCGATTTGACATTAAAGGCAAAAAGCAATTAGCTACTCAAGAAAAGTATTATATTGTAGATGCAGGATTACTAAACATTTTAGTGGGAAAGGAGAGAGTCGCAGATAGGGGACATATACTCGAGAATGTGGTGTATTTAGAATTGCTTCGCAGAGGGTATAAAATTTGGACAGGTACAAGTCGCAACAGTGAGGTTGACTTTGTATGTAAAACACCTTCTGGTGATATTGAATACTATCAGGTTGCATGGCAAATGAGCAATGAAAATACGATAGAACGTGAGTTTGGTTCCTTAGAAAAGATAAAAGACAATTATCCAAAATATTTACTTACTACCGACTCTTTTACGCTTAATCGCAATGGAGTACATCATTTAAATGTTTTTAATTGGTTGCTTAATGATTCTAAAAATGCTTAGTTGTGTTTAAATAGTACAGGTTATACTACACCGTTGGGTTTTCGATTACGAAAACCTATCTGGTTTGGGTATAAATACGATTTTTGGTCCCATACATGGGACCTTGCCCTCGGAAAACACGTTTTTCTTGATATTGTTATATATTTGTATGGTCTATGGGCTATCAATTTAATTCAAATAGAGTTATGCAAAGGTTCGATTCCAGTGGGCTCCACCAGGGTAAAGATTCTCATTAACTAAGCCTTTCATTAATGAAGCCTCATATGGATTTGTATTTGTAAGTGAACTGGAAGACCACATTATGCCATTACTTGAATCACCAACTGGGGCTAAACAGAACTGAATACCAGTATTAACTGAACCTTGTGTTGTATTATTGTAATTGGCAAATTGTTGATTCAATAATTTAATTTGTTCCATCACAAAATTCTTATTTAAATGTGATTTGTAGCCATAGGCAGTGTGGAGAGGTTCATATACCACATGAACAATAACAGGTATTATATAATTTGCTGCAAAACAACTTGAAGCCGCCACAAGGTTATTACCATTGCCCGAAGGAGCCATAGGTGTAGCTAATATATTAATATTATTACTATCCCTAAACCGATTAAGCCTATATTGAAATAAATTTTCTTGTAATTGTTGATTAACATCATTTGCTTTTGTAATTTGCCGCAATGTGTCGAATCCACAGCCTACATTTTGGGCATAGCCCTGACATGCTGCCCAGAAAAGGCAGATTAAAATTAGTGATTTTTTCATGATATTACTGTTTAATGAATTTTTTTATAGTTTGCTTGTAGTTGTTGTCTTTAATCTGAATGGTATAAATACCATTGGACAGATTGGTTACAGGAATAGTTAATTTTACTGTATGTATTACTCCTAGTAGTGTTAAACTTGTTTTACCAGTATTGTCTAAAATATATAGATTGTAAATAGTATCAGGATTTAATCCTTCAATTATTAAATTTTCTGTTACAGGATTTGGATAAATATCAATAGTTTGAACTGATAACGTTGCAACAGATAGTTTGGAAATACTTAAGGTATCTGATTTACTTTGACAACCACCATTGCCACTTATTTCTAATTGATAAATACCCGTTTTATTCAGTCTAATACTAGGCGAATGGCTAATAACAATATTGTCTCTTTTCCAAGTATACTTAGTTGCTTTGATACTTGATAAAAGACTATCACCGTGCCTTATTATTTGAGGCTTAAGCAATATTGTGTCTTCATATAAATTTACAGTATCAGATATTTGACATAGGCTAGCAGTAGTTATGGTGGCAATATATCTACCTGCCTGATTAATGGTTATACTTTGGCTAGTGCTATCGGTATTCCAATATATACAATGCAATCCCTGTGGTGCTTTTAAAGTAAGCGTTGGGAAACTACCCTTGCAATATCCTGTATCTCTGCCTAAAATTGATTTTGGAATTTTATCGCCAATAACAATCTGTTTAGTTGTTGTATCCTTTATACTTCCATTGCTAGCTATAAATTGTGCTGTATAAAGCCCTGTATCTGTAAATGAATATATTAATTTTTTTGTGGTTCCTATATTTTGCCAACTGCCTCCAAATACTTTTTTAATTTTCCATAGATAATTATTGGCATTAAAAGTATCCTGACCATTAAATTCAACCTGATGAGTAGAACAATTAATTTTGTAAATAAAGTTTACACCAAGGGTATTGTTATAGCTATTGTCGAAGTTTGGTAAACCATTTGTAGCTTTTTTGTTTAACTTAAGACCTTTCCTAATAAATTTGGGGTTTGCCTGTTCTGAATTAACAACTCTACCCATAAACATTGAATCAAAAATATTGAATTCTATTTGATTATATGGGTTCATTCTACTGCCAACAAACATGAAGGAATCGTTATGATTATTGACAGCTACTTTATTCCAATCCTTACAATCAATTCTATACAAGTTAAAATCCCTTTCTGCTAAATAACAATACTTATTATCTTTAGTAAAGGTTATTGCTGTAGGGGTTACAATTCCTGATATACTTTTTGAAGTAAATTGTCCTCTTAAATTATCGAAATTCAAAATTTCAAAATAATCTAATCCAATAACAAAGGAAATTATGTAATTTGAACCATCATTACTAAACGTAGAAATAGATTGACTCCCTATATCGTCATATACTACATTTGCTTGACTTTCAGAATAAATACCACAATTGATTAACCCTTTGTCTGTAATTAAAAATGCATTTATACCCTTGCCACTTGCATTGCGGACAACCACCCAAGTCCATATACCATTCGCATGTTTTGTAGCTGAAATGGATTCAAAAACGGATGGTAAAAGTTTGATGTTCTTTTCCACGACTGTTGAGCTATCACCATTTTTATTTAATATGATTTTATTGTAACAAAAACCCTTACTTTTTCCTTGCCAGTCTGTAGTGAATAAATATACTATGCTATCATTGTTGGGCTGTGGAATAAATAACGAACCTTGACTTGAGGATTCATTACCATTTAAACCTGTTCCATTCTTTATGATTTTATGGTTTTTATTCCAAACGGTAACACCATCGGAATATAATAATAAATTGCCTCCTGTATCCGATAAAACGGTTGATGATTCTAATGCCTTTAAATGACTACCGTTTTTTTGAATTGGTGGATTGGTTCTATAATCCAACCAAATACTATCTCCAAAGAGCCAATTAAAGGTCCTCTTGCGGTCAGGGTTAGTTTCATAGCTTCTTTGGGTTTGGGCTTGCCCATTAATTATCATTAAAACCAAAATAAAAAGGGTTACATTTTTCATGATATTACTGTTTAATGAATTTTTTTATAGTTTGCTTGTAGTTGTTGTCTTTAATCTGAATGGTATAAACACCATTGGACAGATTCGTTACAGGAATAGTTAATTTTGCTGTATGTATTACTCCTAGTAGTGTTAAACTTGTTTTACCACGGAGAAAGAGGGACTCGAACCCTCTGTAAATTTTAAAGTTGGATAGTTTTTCATTCATTTATTATTCGCCTAAACCTAGTCCCATTCGGAAATTTGGTGTTTTCCGAAGGCAAAGTCCCATCTAAGGGACCATTCAATTCAAAAATAGGAAGTATTGCTGTTA
>CANFUB010000247.1 GCA_947450015.1 Bacteroidota bacterium
TTCTCCCTTTATGCTTTTAATGGCTTGGGTGGTGACCGCTATTCTTACATTTTTAGGTGCCTTGTGTTATGGCGAACTAGCCGCCATGATGCCCAGAGCAGGTGGTCAATATGTTTATTTACGCGAGGCTTATGGTAAGCTATTTGGCTTTTTGTATGGATGGACTTTGTTCACCGTTATTCAAACGGGTACCATCGCGGCCGTTGCCGTTGCCTTTGCAAAATTCTCAGGCGTGTTTTTTCCATGCATATCAGCCGATAATCATCTGTTAGAAATAGGAGGCTTAAGCATGTCTACCCAACAACTCTTGGCCATCGCCATCGTTTGGTTACTAAGTGCTTCGAATTTTAGAAATGTAAAGAGCGGGGCCTTTCTTCAAAATATTTTTACGTTTACAAAAATTGGGGCCATCGTTTTTATGATCGTAGCTGGCCTGTATTTTGCTTTTTCAAATACACCGCAAACGCCCGATTTTTCAATTCCAGAAGCCGTTGGCGACTATAATTATTGGGGCATTTTTTGTGTTGCATTGGTAGGTTCTATTTTCTCTTCCGATGCTTGGAACAATGTAACCTTCACGGGTGGTGAAATCGATAAACCTGAGCGCAACTTGCCCCTGTCATTGTTAATCGGAACAGGCTTGGTAATGTTGGTGTATTTTACCATCAATTATGTGTACCTAAAAGTAATTCCTTTCGAAGGCATTAAGAACGCACCATTCGATAGGGTAGGTACCCTACTTTCTGAAACTGTATTCGGAGAAATTGGTTTATTTATCATGGCCGCCCTCATCATGGTGTCTACCTTTGGTTGTATCAATGGCATGACTTTATCTGGTTCGCGTGTGTATTACGCCATGGCAGAAGATGGCTTGTTCTTTAAGAAGGCCGCCACGCTCAACAAAAACCATTCACCGCAATTTGCACTCATCATTCAAGCCATCTGGACCAGTATCTTAACGTTGTCTGGATCGTATGGCGACTTGCTCGACTATGTGGTGTTTGCTGTCTTGATATTTTATATTTTAACAGTGGCGGGTATTTTTATTTTAAGAAAAAAACAACCCAATGCACCGCGCCCATACAAAGTATTCGCTTATCCCTATTTGCCAATCCTTTATATAGCCATGGCCACTTTTATTAGCATCAATTTATTGATCTATAAACCAGCCTATACTTTTCCTGGTTTAATTATCGTGCTTATAGGCGTACCTGTTTACTATATCATCCGCAAGAAAGGAATTGAGAAGCCTTAGGTCCTGAAAGACTAATCATTCAGCTTCACCACTTTTTTAGTGATGATTTGTCCTGCACTTTCAAATTGAAGGCTGTAAACGCCATTTGGCAAAGCACTTAAATCTATACCATTTGAAAGCTCAGATAGTTGGGCATTAAAAATCAATTGGCCTTGTGAATTTAGTAAACTAAGTTGACCATTTTCACTGGCATCAATGTATAACCTGTCGTGGGTTGGATTCGGATAAAAATGAAATCCTACACTTGTTTGCTTGTTTACCGAACCTGTTTTTGTTGGCGTTAATTGAACTTTGTACAATGCCGCTTCAAAGCCTACACCTGTTATGCCTCCGAGCCAAGCAATGGTATCATTGCTCAAATGAAGGGTGCCCGAACTAGAAACGTTCGAAGGTAAAGTTGTTTTCTTCCAACTTATGCCTGCATCGGTTGAGGTCATGATGGCATTGTAACCACCCATCATAAAATACTGCTTTCTTTCAGGTACCGAAGTGAGGGTTTGCATGCCTGCATTCAGTGGTAGTGAATCAGTTGTATTGGTCCAGGTAACACCATAATTGGTGCTGCGACTGAGTCCACCTTTGCCATTTAAATAACGTCTTAAGGCTAAAAAAGTACCCCCTTGGTTGGCAATACTGCTGGCAGCACTCAATGAATCGAGGGTGGTGCGAAAGGCTTTCCATTTTTTGCCTTGGTTTTGGGTGCGCACCAAACTGCCTTTGCTATAGCTAAAATACAAACCAGAATCACAGGTGAACTGCGCTTGAGTACCCGATAATTGGCTAAAACCAAACGGTGTAAAAGAAGGTGGCCCACCTTGTTGCCAAGGCACATTGGTATTGGTACTAAAACTATCTGAAGAGTACCATGCATTGGCAGCGCCAACGACAATGACATTCGAAGGACTGAAAGCATGCACAAAAACACCATAAGAAAAACTTGTGTTTTTCCAAGTTGTACCGCCATCTGCCGTGCGGTAATTATACGAACTGCCAAATTGATCTTCGAGTATTACAAAGGCAACTTTTGAATTTGCAACATATAAGTCGAGCGCATAGCCTTTGATACTTGAATCGGGTGTTGACACTTGCCAAGTATTCCCATTGTCAATACTTTTTAAAACCTTGCTGGCTTTGCTGCCATCATCAGAAGAGGCCGTAGCCCATACTTCATTTTGATTGAAGGTAAAAATATTGTTAATGGTATATCCCGAGGGAATTATTCCAACCGCCTTTGGCGTAAATGAATTTTGTGCAATGATAACCAAAGGCGCAAAAAACAGGCTAGTAAAAAATGATTTCATCTAACAAAGATAGATGGGAATCAAAATTTTGCAAAAAAAATATCAATGCAATTTGCGAAGAATCGCATCCGATAAACTATCTGAAGACATGCCGTAGCCTGTTACCAATACGCCTTTAACGCCTGTTTTCGATTCGATAGCGTACACCGTTGCTTCATCGGCAGGGTCAGAATTGCCCTCATAGCGATAAACATCTACAATCGAAAACTCATCGGCTGTAAAACGTGTTTCTCCGCAAACCAAGCAGTTGGCTTCTATATTAAAATCAATTGTAAATCCTTGTTGCTTAAAAGCAGTCAAGGCTTCTGTTACCGTTCCATAATGTGTTGAATGTTCCATTTGTAATTATTGAATTCAAATTTAAGGTTTTTTTTATTCCATGAAAGAATCAACTTTTAATGAATAACAAGTATGAAAATCTGAAACGCATTTTTAGTATTTGTGCTGACCTGATAGAAGATTGGAATCTCCTTCATGTTATTCCCACCCAAATTAAATAAGTCTTTTAAAGCAATGCTATAACAGTTATTTTTTTTTGAAATAAAGGCTTGCATATTTTTATATTGCACTAAAATCGCACTTTCGCATGCGTTGCAAGGCGCATCGGTGTAGTAATAAATTTGAATTGAATCATTGTAATGCAGGGTCGCCTTGTCAATGGTAATTTTGTAGTCGCCTTTATAAATACCAAAATCCCAACGCAACACATGGTTGTAATGAACATGACAATAGTCGATGGTATCTGCCTTTGTAAGATTGCAAAATCCAATCATCAAAATCATCAAAAATAAAATTCGTTTCATTCCATAGCAATTTAAGTTGATAAATTCAAAGCACAAAAAAAACGCGTTAAAAAATTAATTCTAACGCATTTCAATGGATGTGATTACTATCCTATTTTATAATCACAACTTTTTTATTAATCAAACTAATGCCATTTGAAAGTGTTAGTAAATATTCGCCAGCATAAAGTTTTTGGGTATCAAAATAAGCAATGGTACTGCCTTGTAAAAGTACAGTAGTGTCCACAAGTTTGCCAGTAATGTCATACAAATTTATACTTAAGTTCGCTTTGTTTAAATCATTCACTTGAATGGCAATTAAATCGCTCGCGGGATTCGGATACACTTCTATTTTGAAATCGTTGCCCAATGGCAGAAGGCCCGATGTAGAAGGGGTGTAAGTTGTTACGGCCTCAGCAATAGTTGTTACTTTAGTAGCATTTTTCACACCATAAAAATAAGGACCCACCACATATGGATAAGCAGAATTCCAATTCGCATCTACCGTTGCAAAATAACAATAGATACCATTTGGATACTCTGGTGTTTTACAAAAGCGACCATTGTGTTCATCCAAATAATCGGGCGTTGCAGCCGAAGTGGTATCATAATAGTAATCTTCTCTAAAATAACCCAATGGGTAAGTGGCACTCACTGCCGGTCCTGCTGTTACACTTGCACCATTGTAATAAGTGTTTCTTACAGTCATGTTTCTTAAACGAAAGCTCGATTTCATTCTGGTAATACCACCAGTGCCATCAATATTTTTATAAGCATAAGCACCATAGATTGGGAAACCATCATAGGCAAATCCAATCAATGGAGAATGTTTGGTGCTATCAATACTATACAATCCATCGGCATCGTATAAACTGCAAACGGTAGAAATAACATTTAAGTCGAGCTTAAAAGCACTTGGGTTTTGATGGTGGTGATAATTACCCATGGCCGGATGTCCTTTCGAACAATCGAATCCACCTTTCTCGCCAACCACTGCATCGCGGTTCCAAACCCCATCGCCCATGCCCATTAATGGGCCGCCTTTCAAAGCTTGCTGTGCATTGCTCCAAGAAACACCATCTCTGTAATCGAACAAGGCAACACCATTGATGAATAATCCAATATTGCCACCAGTTGTTGCAGTTAATGTTCCCGTATTTTGTGCAGGATTTAAACTTACTTTAAA
>CANFUB010000248.1 GCA_947450015.1 Bacteroidota bacterium
TGCAAAATAAATATCACCACTGTAATCTGTCGCAAAGATCAATTGACAAGTACTAGGTGTTAAAGCCAAATTTTTAAAATCCAAAGGAATAATGGTTTGGTAGCGACTGTCTACCATGAACAATTGTTTTACATCAATTGGAATACCTGTCTCATCGGTGTATTGTGCAATAATGTTTGTATTGAATTCAACTGGCTTCAAAGTAAACAAACTGAAAGTACCCAATTGATTGAGTCTTATCTCTGCAGCCATGCCGTTGCGCTCATTGGCTTTTACTTTTTCGCTCACAAAATTCAAGTACTCATTGTAGCGAATAAAATTGTTTTCATTAAAACTCGTGTTGCGTTGTTGGAGCACATGTAAATATTTTTTATAAATCTTATAGAATTTCTTGATGTGCTTTTTAAGGGTCTTATCATCTTCGGCATCGCTTATAAAAGCCGTTAGCTTTTTATACCCATCTGCATACTTTAACAAAATAGTTACTGTTGATTGACCTAATTTATAATCCAAGCGAACATCTTGGTATTTGTAGTCTTTTATAAAATTATCAGTCAGTTCACGCTTGTCTTCTGGATTGGTTTTAACATTGAAATTGATATTCTTTAAAACTTTTAATTCCGAAAAAACATGTTGTTCTGTTCTGTCAATCAATTTAAAATACTGGCGCTCCTTGTTTCTTTTTTTAGGGGTTACTTTTTGCAATTTTACCAATGCTTTTCCCTTTTTAACACGCAGTCCTTTTAATCTGCCAGATTTATTGTAATCCTTGATCCAGCTGCGGTCGAGATTGCTATACAAACCATTCTGATTAAACAACAATTGCAAATCGTTCAGCCGGTCGTTTAAAAAATAATTAGCCCCAGATTGAAAACGTGTTTGAAAGGAAGCAGTATCAAAAAGCACATAATTTACTGCTGTATTTTGATTTTCAATTTTATAAAAATCGATGGGCTCGAGTGTGCTGCTAAACACCATGTTATACATCGCTAAATCTTGCCAAGTATAACTTTCGTAATCATAAAAATACTCCAAGGTGCTGTCCTTGCTAACAGGTAAAATGGCTTTGATTTGATAGTTGGGTTTCAAGCTAACTTCGCTAGTAGCAGTAGTGGCTTGCACATTAACAATGTATTTATTGTTGTAATACTGTTGCCCTGCCTTCAAATTAACACCTCCAAACAATAGATCGGAAGTTGAAACCAATTCACAAATCTTAATGTAGATAGGTTCGGTAACTGATTCGCTATTTAAAGCCGAAAAACTATTTTGAGCAATAATTAAACGCAAACCAGATTTGGTTGTAATAACCGCGTGTTTGGTGGGATCAATTTTAAAAATCTCTTCCTTTGGTTTAATGTCATTGAATGGATATTTAAACTCCACTGGCACGGTGAAATTAGGATTGAATTCTTTGCGAAAAGGAATGAAGAATTTCTCTTCACCTTCAACCAATTCATCGGTCGCTGTTTCTTTTTTCTCTACATATACTTGGCCCTTGTATAATTTCTCTAAATAGGCTGTTTCAAATGCCGCTAACTCGGTGCCATTCGACATGTAATGCACCGTAATGCCAGACATTAAATCATCTGCCAATGCAAATGTTAACACTACTTTCTCCTCTGTTAAATCTTCGATGCCTCCATTCGCGAAAACAGATAAATTATCATAAACGATAAAGTCGCTCAAGAACCGCATACCATTTAAATTCTTAGGCAAATCAGTAATGCGATCGACGCTTATACCCAAAGTGCGCAACATTGGATTGGGTTTAATTTGCTCGACTATATCCGTCAATGTTTTTGGCAAAAAATCACCAATTAAATGCAATTCTTTGAGGCCATTTAAATACTTTAATTCTACCACCGACTCAGGCTTTCCGTGGATATACAAATAAAGCACTTGTAATTTTTTAAGGGTCTTCAAACTTTCTAGTTGTGCAAGTTTACTCTCATCTAAACTTAAATGCAATACCTCTACTTCCTCGCATGAATCGAAGGTGTGTAAATTCAAATCACCTTTATAATTTTTGAGATTCAACTCGTTTAACTCATAAAAATCTTTGGTGCGATCGAGGATGGCTTTCAAATTCACCTCTGATTCGATCTTTAAACCATTCACAAAATTAAATTCGCTGGCTTGCGATAGGAATGCATTTGCATCTTTGGCATTTGCAATATTAAGTTTATCAAAACGAAAACGCCTAACATCACCAATGCTGTAATAGTCGCTTAGTTGGGCTTGTAGACCTACTAAACTAAAAAAGAAGAAAATGAATACACTGTGTTTTTTGATCATGCTATCCCTAAATATTTAAGTTGTATTTTATAGTTTAATTTTATCTGCGATTTAAATGCTTCGCTTTGTTGCAAAGGTATTTTAATTTCAGCAGAAAAAGCTTGCTCAGAGCTATTAACGACAATCACTGTACTATATTGTTTACACAATTTGTAAATCTCGTTCTCTAAGCCAAATTCACAACTCAATTGATACACCTCAAGTATTTTCTTTTCTATTATTTTACAGTCAGCTAAACACTCCGCTGCCGCTGCACCATAGGCCTCTATTAAACCAGGCACACCTAACAAGGTACCACCAAAATAACGCACCACTACAACTAAAACATTGGCCAATTGCAAGCGTTGTATTTGACGGTAAATAGGCTTGCCTGCTGTATTTGCTGGCTCCCCATCATCATTGGCGCGGTAGTTCTGTTGATCGTAGCCCAAAACCCAAGCGTAGCAATGGTGTGTGGCATCTGGATATTTTTTCCTTAAATCTGCAAGACAAGTCTTAATTTCATGCTCGCTTTTAACAGGAAAAGCGAAGGCTAAAAACTTACTACCCTTACTTTTTAGAACATGTTCTTTAGGTGCTTCAATGACAAAATAACTATCTGAAAATAACATCCTATTGGCGTTGATAAATGGATAAAATATCTTCACCTAAATCTTCTGTTATCGAGGCATTCAGGGAATTAAGGGGAGCAGGTAATCCCGTTTCAAAAGATAGTAACTTTGACTTAATGACCCTTATTTCATCAAATAAATTTGCATCTAAAAACGATTGCAAAAATTTCGCACCTCCTTCTATGACAACACTCAAAATGTTTTGCTCAAAAAGCACCTTTAAAATAGGCGTTGGCGCTGTCGAATCAACCTTAATGTATTCAACCACACCATCTGTTTCATTCTTAACACTGTTGATAATAATTGTATGTTGCGATTTATCATAAAATTTCAAGGCCATGTCTACTGATTTTAATTCAGCATCCACTGCAATTCTGATGGGATTATTGCCTTCAACCAAACGCACATTGAGAGCGGGATTATCAATTAACAAAGTATTAGTACCAACCATAAAGGCCATTTCTTCACTGCGCCACATGTGCAATCGTTCTTGGGCTAATCTGCCGCTTATTTGTTTTCTTTCACCCGCCATAAAACCATTTTGGGTTTCGGCCCATTTTAAAATAATATAGGGGCGTTGCTTTTGATGATAGGTAATAAAGCGTTTATTCAGATCAATACAGTCGTTTTCCAATACGCCAACTAGCACTTCAATACCTGCTAATTTAAGCTTCTCTATGCCCTTACCAGCCACTTGGGCGTGTGGATCTAAACATCCAACCACCACTTGCTTTACCTTGTACTGAATCAACAAGTCGGCACATGGCGGTGTTTTGCCAAAATGGGCACACGGCTCGAGCGAAACATACACTGTGGCCTGACTTAACAATGCTTTATTTTCAACTGAATTTATCGCATTGACTTCGGCATGTGCACCACCGTAGCGCATGTGATAACCTTCGCCAATTATTTGACCATCTACCACAATGACACAGCCCACCATGGGGTTGGGTGCAACATTTCCAGTGCCCAATTGCGCTAATTGTAGGCACCTTTGCATAAAATATTCGTGGGTCATTGTAATGTTGCAAAAATACTTAATTTTTGTATGTCCCTTAACAAGTAAATATTTTGACTAATAAAGAAGCTTTTCAATACGCCTTGCAAACCTTAAAACCATTGATGGGAGAAGGCGAAGCCAATGCCATTGTGAAGTATTTATTTGTCGAACAATATGCCCTTAGCAAAACCTTGCTACTAACCCACGAGATGGCACCTTTTGTTCAAGTTGACCACCTCAACGAAACACTCGAACGTTTAAAAAATAACGAACCCCTGCAATATATTTTAGGCTATGCCTACTTTAATGGCGTAAAAATAAACGTTAATCCATCGGTACTGATTCCAAGGCCCGAAACAGAAGAATTGATTGCTTTGACCAAAACAAGAATTGTGAATACAAACCAAACCATCGCAGATATTTGCACTGGCAGTGGTTGTATAGCCATCGCCATGCGCCAATGGTTTCCATACAATCCTATCCTTGCAACTGATGTCTCCGAATCGGCCCTAGCAACAGCAAAAAGTAGCGCTTCCTTAAACTTCAATCAGAACACCATTCAATTTTATCAGCACGACCTATTAACACAAACTTGGCCATACGCAACACCA
>CANFUB010000249.1 GCA_947450015.1 Bacteroidota bacterium
CACGCAGGTGGTAGAGGTAAAGGTAAAATTGTTGGTTCGGAGCAAAGAGGTGTTGCAGTAGCAAAAAACCTAGATGCGGTTTCTGAAATTGCCACCAATATATTAGGCAATACCCTTGTAACCATTCAAACTGGCGAAAAAGGTAAAAAAGTAAATAAAATTTTAATTGCTCAGGATGTTTACTATCCAGGTGCAAGCGAAACCAAAGAGTACTACATGAGTGTACTTTTAGATAGAGCAAAAGGTAAAAATGTAATTATCTATACGACCGAAGGTGGTATGGATATTGAAGAAGTGGCAGAACACACCCCAGAGAAAATTCACAGAGAGTGGGTTGATCCTAAAATTGGATTCCAAGGTTTTCAAGCGCGTAAAATCGCTTTCAACTTAGGTTTAACAGGTGCTGCTGAAAAAGAAATGGAGAAATTCGTAACTGCGCTTTACAAAGCATACGATGAAACTGATAGCGCCATGTTCGAAATCAATCCCGTGTTAAAAACATCTGACGATAAAATTATTGCTGTTGATGCGAAAGTTGATTTAGATGAGAACGCGTTATACAGACACAAAGATTACGAAGCTTTGCGCGATGAGAGCGAAGAAGATCCTACAGAAGTTGAAGCCAAAAAGTTCAACTTAAACTATGTTAAATTAGATGGTAACGTAGGTTGTATGGTGAACGGTGCTGGTTTAGCAATGGCTACCATGGACATCATTAAATTGAGTGGTGGCGAGCCTGCTAACTTCTTAGACGTTGGTGGTACTGCCAATGCAGAAACCGTTGAAGCTGGTTTCAAAATTATTTTAAGCGATCCAAATGTAAAAGCCATATTGATCAATATCTTTGGTGGTATTGTGCGTTGCGACAGGGTAGCACAAGGTGTAGTAGATGCTTATAACAAATTGGGTAATATCAATATTCCAATCATTGTAAGATTACAAGGTACCAATGCAGTTGAGGCTAAAAAATTAATTGACGAAAGTGGCTTACAAGTAAAATCAGCGATTTTATTAAAAGAAGCAGCGCAATTAGTTAAAGAAGTTTTAGCTTAATTGTTGCATAACGCAATTCAATATTAAATTTTGTATTATTGCCACAATTATAATTACAATCAATATGAGTTTAATTTCAGAATTTAAAGAGTTTATTAACAAAGGAAATGTTATAGACCTAGCAGTAGCAGTTATCTTAGGAGCTGCCTTCGAAAAAATCGTAACCTCTGTTGTGAACGACATCATCATGCCAATCATTGCATTTGCTGGTGGTTTCGAAAGCATCGAGTTGTTGAAAATCGGACCGTTTACATATGGTAAACTAATTGCCGCTTCAATGAATTTCTTAATCGTTGCCTTTATCTTGTTCTTGATCATCAAAGCGATGAACAAAGCCAAAGAAATCAAAGGATAAAAACATACTATTCAAAATGCCAGACCCACTCGGTCTGGCATTTTTTTTGCCCCATCGGTAAAGCCGTTTTAATTAGGAGTTAGAAGCTGGCTTTTAAAAATTATAAATCAACATACAATGACAAAAAAAATTATTACAGGACTTGTCCTATTGCTCGCAGCATTCAATGTGAATGCACAAGAAGAAGATGTTAAAAAAGTAGCCGCAGCTGGCACTGCATTAAAAGCCAATACCGATACCGGTTGGATCAAGGGCGGCTTCTTTAGCACCAATATTTCAAACACTACGTTCTCGAACTGGGCTTCGGGTGGTACCAATAACACTGCCCTCATCGCCAATTCAAGTTTGTTCGCCATTTACCATTCTAAAGACATGAAGAATATGTGGGAGCATTATTTGGATTTGGCCTATGGTGTTATTCGCAATGGTGAAGGCAAAATAAGAGATGTAAATAGTCCTTATTTTGGCAAAACCAATCCCTTCGTTAAGAACGAAGACAAGTTGGTGTTTACCAGTAAATACGGTCGAAAAATAAACGCCAAACTTAACCTCTCTGCCTTGTTCAGTTTGAACACCCAAATGTTCCAAGGCTGGGCTAAGGAAGATATTTTCAGAGAAAACAACCACGTATCTAATTTTCTAGCCCAAGGCTTTGGGTATTTATCAGTCGGTATCGATTATAAACCCAAGGCATGGTTGTCTGTATACGTATCGCCAATCACCGCAAAATATACCATTGTGCGTGAGCAAAGGTTAGCTGATTTAGGCGTCTTTGGTGTTACACCTGCTGTGTATGATTATTCTGATACAGTAGGAGGGAAGGCGCCTAAGAAATTAAAAAATGGCGAAACCTTGAGAAAAGAGCTGGGTTGGTATGCCAATATATTTTTGAAAAAGGACTTGGCAAAAAACATCAATTTGCAATCGCGTTTAGAGTTGTTCAACAATTACAGCAATTTTGGTCAGAACATCGATGTCAACTGGCAAAACACCTTGAACATGAAAATCAACAAATACATTGCCGTGAGTTTAATCAATCAATTGATTTATGATTATGATGTAGACACCGATCCTAGCAAGGAAGGCAAACAAATTAACATTCAACTAAAGAACTTTTTTGGCATAGGGTTCTCGGCCAAGTTTGGCGATAAACTATAATTGCCATTTTAGTAATACCTTTGAAAGCGTATTCCAGCCATGGGATGCGCTTTTTTTATGCTCAGTTACGAAGTGTCCTCAAGCAATCCAGATGATAGAATCATGCAGAAAGCAGCAGATTTGCTGTTGGCTGGCGAAATCATTGTTTGTCCAACCGATACTTTTTACGCTTTTGTATGTGCACTCTCCAATAAATCGGGCATAGAAGCCATTTGTAAATTGGTAGGCAAACGCCCCGAGCGCGCCAACCTTTCAATTATTTGCAGCGACTTAAAAAACATCAGCGACTATACCCTGCAATTCAGTAAGAGCACTTACAAACTCATCAATAGAAATTTGCCAGGTCCCTTTACATTTATTTTAAAAGCCAATAACAAGGTGCCCAAATTGTTTTTGAACAATAGGAAGACTATTGGTATTAGGGTGCCCGACCATGTAGTGCCTCAAAAATTGGTTGAGCTCATTGGCGAACCATTGGTGGCGGCTTCGGTGCATCACCCCGACGATTTAACAGAAATGCTTATCACCCCCGAGGCGATCGAAGCGGCCTACCAATACAAAGTAAAAATGATAGTGGATACGGGCGATAGCGGTATTGTTGGTTCTGCTGTAATTGATTGCAGTGCCGATGAGCCTGAACTCATTAGAGAAGGGCCTGTACCCATTCAGTAATGCTTGTTTACAGCTTTCTTAACTGTAAATTTGTTGTAATCATCAAATTAATACTAAAGTTTAAATAAAAATGCTTAAAATTGCATTGGAATTATTGCTGATGAAAAAGCATAATTGATGATTTAATAACCCGAATGGCAAACGAAATATCTATCAAAGTGAATGTAGGTGACAGGATGTATCCTTTGCAGATCAATGCCTTCGAAGAAGAATATGTAAGAAAAGCTGTTAAGCTTTTAAATGAAAAGATGGCCTTTTTTAATAATAGTTTCTCAGCAAAGGATAAAGTGGATGGTCTTGCCATGGCCGCACTTGAATATGCCGTTGACGGACTTAAAAAGGAGACGGTGATGCAACAACCGCAGGCCCCGCCCCAAGATCTTTCATTGCTAGCACATGAGTTAAGTGAAATTGAATCACTGCTTAAGTCCTAGTATTACTGCTATTAAATTTTTCAATTGTTTTTTGATGAGCAATGTTCTTTAAATAAATATAAGAATATATGACTATCATATTGTACATCGTAATTGGCCTTGTAGTAGGGCTAGCGATTGGGTTCTTTGCCGGAATGCCAATTGTGAAAAAACAAAACCAGGCACAAGCCAACTTGTTGTTGGAGGAAGCTAAAACAAAAGCTGAATCTATTAAACAAAGCAAGATGCTTGAATCTAAAGAGAAATATTTAACCCTTAAATCTGAATACGATAAGGACGTTCAAAGAAGAAATTCTGAATTGCAAAATTCTGAAATGAGAATCAAGCAAAAGGAACAATCGCTAGAGGATAAACTAAGAGGTGTTAAACAAAAAGAAACTGACCTCGACCGTTTAAAGCAACAAGTGAGCAGTCACCAACAAGCATTAGAAAAGAAAGACCAAGACATTGAGCAAGTAAGACAACAACAAATTAAAATGTTGGAAAAAGTTGCGAATCTTTCTGCCGAAGAAGCCAAAGCACAAATGATTGAAGCCGTTAAAGCCGATGCTCACACAGAAGCGATTAGCCAGTCTAAAATCATTATTGAAGAGGCTAAATTAAATGCAACCCGCGATGCAAAACGTGTGGTATTGCAAACCATTCAAAGAACCGCTGCAGAAACAGCTATTGAGAATACCGTAACAGTATTTAACCTCGAGAACGATGATGTGAAAGGTCGTATCATTGGTCGTGAAGGTAGAAACATCAGAGCTTTAGAAGCTGCCACAGGCATCGAAATTATTGTGGATGATACCCCAGAAGCCATTGTATTATCGGGCTTCGATCCAGTA
>CANFUB010000250.1 GCA_947450015.1 Bacteroidota bacterium
AAGATTGTGCATTAGGCTTAAAAGCTTGTTCTGAAAAGAACCCCTGCCCTGTTCACTTTGAGTTTAAAAAAATAAAAAAAGATTTGATACAAATGATAGAAGAGAATACGATTGGCGACTTTAACGAGAAATTAGATTCTGGTAAATTCTTCTTGAAAAACAAGTAAAGTTTTTTTTGCAATAATAAAAGATAAAAAGGTATTTAAATATTAAATTATGACTAAAATCATATCCAACAAAACGGTTCAAGAAATTCCTCACCCAATAAGTCTTGCAAACCCGCACCAACAAAAGAAAAGTTGCTGTGGCGACTGTAAAGGACAAGGGTCATGCCATAAGGTGACCGAAGTCAGTAATGATAACAAAATACTAAATGAAATTGCACCCATAAACAAGTGAGTACTTCTAAGGCCATATCGTTAGCGTGTTACCATTGCGGAAATGATGTAAGCACTAAAAATATCAGCATTGGTGAAAAGGCATTTTGTTGCAGTGGTTGTAAAATGGTTTATGAGATATTGCAATCAAAAGATTTATGCAATTACTATGAATTAAATCAGCGACCAGGCGTTGTACAAGACAAATCAAAGCGAAGTGATAAATACAACTTTTTGGACAATGCTGACATTCAACAAAAGTTAATTCATTTTTCGAACAATGAAAACAGCCATGTTACTTTTTACTTACCACAGATTCACTGTTCAAGTTGTTTATGGTTATTAGAAAATATTCACAAGGTAAATGAAGGCATTATTTCTTCTAGGGTAAATTTCACAAAGAAAGAAGTATTTATCGTATTTAACCACCACCAAACTTCATTAAGAGGTGTGGTTGAATCTTTGGATGGTATTGGCTATGAGCCTTACCTTAGTTTAAATGAAATAGGCAACGAAGGCGGAAGCAAAACCGATCGCACAAGATGGTATAAAATAGGCATTGCTGGTTTTTGTTTTGCCAATATCATGATGATGAGTTTAGCTGATTACTTTGTCAGTGAAAATGTTATTGATTATAAAATTGAGTTATTTTTTAAGACCATCAGTTTACTACTATCCTTGCCAGTCTTATTTTATTCTGCCACAGAGTTTTTTACATCTGCTTGGTATGGATTAAAAAACAAATATCTCAACATTGATTTACCAGTGGCGATGGCTTTGGTGATTACTTTTTTAAGAAGTCTATATGAAATTGCAAATGGCGCTGGCAATGGTTATTTAGATAGCATGAGTGGCATTGTTTTCTTTATGCTTATTGGCAGATGGTTGCAATCGCGCACTTACCAAACCATTTCATTCGACAGAGATTATAAATCCTTCTTCCCTATTGCCTTAAATGTTGTTAAAGATGGTGTAATCATTCCCACTGAAATTTCTAAAGTAAAGGTGAATGATGTTATTCAAGTATACTCCAACGAAATTATTCCTGTAGATGCAATTCTTTCAAAGGGTAACGCGAGCATTGATTATAGTTTTGTTAGTGGCGAAAGTTTGCCAATTCAAGTGAACATTGGTGAATTAATTTATGCCGGCGGCAAACAATTGGATGGTTTGTTAGAATTGGTGGTTGTAAAAGAAGTTTCACAAAGTTACCTTACCAACTTATGGAACAATCCTGTGTTCAATAAAAAACAGCCCTTACAACATAGCACCTACGATACCATCGGTAAATATTTTACTTATGCTGTTTTAGCTATTGGATTGATAGCTGGCATGTATTGGTTAAAATTAGGCGAAACCAAGTTAATGTGGAATGCCATTACCACTGTTTTAATTGTTGCATGCCCTTGTGCATTATTGCTTTCTCAAAATTATACGAACGGCAATATTTTACGAATCTTTGGTTTAAATAAATTCTATTTGAGATCGCCAGAGATTATTGAAAGACTTTCGCAAATTACGCATATCGTTCTTGATAAAACAGGCACACTCACACAAACCAAAGGCTCGAACGTCAAGTATTCAGGCAAGGTTATCGACCAAACAATACAATCCGATATTGCTTCATTATTAAAACAATCGTCTCATCCTGCAAGTAAATTGGTGAGTGGGTTTTTAAATATTCAAAATGTTTCGGAAGTGAAAGATTTTAAAGAAACAGATGGACAAGGTATTGAAGGTTGGGTGAATGAAAAGCATATTAAAATTGGTTCTCCAAAATTTGTTGGTGGCGAATATTACACAGAGAAACAAGGTACAAAAGTTATCGTTAGCATTGATGGCATTATCATAGGCGAATACATCATTTCAAATAAATATAGATTTGGTGTTTCTCGACTCATTCAATCTTTAAAGAAAAAATATACATTGTCTTTAATTTCTGGCGACAATGATACCGAGTTAACACATATACAAGATTTGTTAGGAAAAGAGAGTGATGTGTTTTTTAATCAGAGTCCGCAACAAAAATTGGATTATGTACAAGAATTGCAAAGTGCGCATCATTTGAATGTAATGATGATTGGCGATGGATTAAATGATTCTGGCGCATTAAAACAAAGCGATATTGGTATCGCAGTTGCAGATACGGGCAATAATTTTACACCTTCATCTGATGGTGTAATCGACAGTTCGAAACTTGCCAATCTAAATACCTTCATACAATTTGCAATCGCTGGCAAGAAAATTATTTTAATCACATTTTCAATTTCGGCCATCTACAATATCATTGGTTTATACTTTGCTGTACAAGGCATTTTATCGCCAGTTGTTGCAGCCATTTTGATGCCATGTAGTTCGATAACAATTATTGCTTTGACCTATGGATTAACCGAATGGTTGTCGAAATATTACCACTTAAAAGAAGTCACTAAATAAAATAAAGAAATGAAAAAGAGAGAACCTATCAGCCACATCATGACCAAGAATGTTCATTTTGTCAACCAAAATGACACACTTCAGCATGCTGTCAACATGATAAAAACAGAAAACATTCATCACCTACCTGTCATGAATGGCAATTCGGTTGTAGGAATTATCAGCAGTACCGATATCAACCGATTGACTTTTGGTAACCTATACCAACACCAAGAGGGATCGGAGGCCGCAGTAGTTAGTTCGTTAACAATCGAACAAGTAATGACCGCTCAACCGCGTGTAATTAATTCAGAAGATTCAATTAAAGAAGTAGCTGAAGTATTTGCTGAGGCGCATTTTCACGCATTACCGGTTTTAGAGAACAATCAATTGGTAGGTATTGTAACCACCACTGATATGATAAAATATTTAATAGAACAATACTAAAAATCATGAGTGTAATTATCATATTATTAATTGTGAGCATACTAATTGCTGGCGGTTTTTTAATGGGATTTCTTTGGAGTGTAAAGGATGGACAATTCGATGATCAACAAAGTCCAGCACAGAGAATGTTATTCGATAATGAACTTAAAATAAATCAAACAAATTTAAAAAATACAAAGTAACAACATATGAGTTTAGACAAATTTTACTACGACAACAAGCTCCCGAAATTTTTTGCAATTGCATGTATTTTCTGGGGTGCTGTAGGAATGTTATTAGGCGTTATTGCAGCCTTTCAATTGGCATTCCCAGTTCTTAATTTTAGCGAATATTTTCCGCATTTAGCCTTTGGTCGTTTGCGACCAGTTCACACAAATGCTGTGATATTTGCCTTTGTTGGTAATGGCATTTTCACTGGCGTATACTATGCCATTCCAAGATTGCTTAAAACGCCAATGTGGAGCAAAAAATTAGGTAACATTCACTTTTGGGGTTGGCAATTAATTATTGTTTGTGCAGCTGTATCGTTATTAATGGGTTTCACAACTGGTAAAGAATATGCCGAATTAGAATGGCCAATTGATATTTTAATTACCCTTATTTGGGTGGTATTTGGTATCAATATGTTTGCCACTATTATTACCAGAAGAGAGCGTCATTTATACGTTGCTATCTGGTTCTTTATTGCATCATGGGTAACAGTAGCCATGCTGCACATTGTGAATTCATTCGAGATTCCTGTATCATTCATGAAAAGTTATTCATGGTATGCTGGTGTTCAGGATGCCTTGGTTCAATGGTGGTATGGTCATAATGCGGTTGCATTTTTCTTAACTACACCCTACTTAGGTTTGATGTATTACTTTTTACCAAAAGCTGCTAACCGTCCGGTATATTCTTACCGTTTAAGTATCGTTCACTTTTGGAGTTTAATTTTCTTATACATTTGGGCAGGTCCACACCATTTATTGTACACTGCCTTGCCTGATTGGGCACAGTCATTAGGTACTGCATTCTCAATCATGTTGATTTTACCAAGTTGGGGTGGTATGTTAAATGGTTTATTCACTTTAAGAGGAGCCTGGGATAAAGTGCGCGAGGACCCTGTTTTAAAATTCTTCGTTGTAGCCGTAACATGTTATGGTATGAGCACATTCGAAGGCCCTATGTTATCATTGAAAAATGTTAACGCTATTTCTCACTACAGCGACTGGACAGTAGCACACGTTCACATTGGCGCTTTGGGATGGAATGGTTTC
>CANFUB010000251.1 GCA_947450015.1 Bacteroidota bacterium
CTGAATAATGTACCAACCGGGTTCCATGCAGGGATGAAACGAACTACCAAATTGATTGAGGGTTGTTATTTTGGCAGCAGTGGCCATGGTACTCGTCGGCAAACATTGGTCGCCTAGAAAAGTGGTAAAACCACAATCGCGTATGGCAATGGCATTGCCGTTTTGTTTAAGCTCAATGTTCACGCCTCTGCGCGCAGGCAAATAAAATTTAAACCAAATTGATTTTTTGTCATTCCCTGCCGCAATTAAACTGCTGTGAAAAAACTCGCCTACTTGAACCGTTGCACTATCGATGCTAACAGAATCACTTTGAAAAGTACCAATACCAAAATTGCCTTTGCCCAAATTAATGCGCATGGCCTTCGAGCAAGTGTCATTTTGGGGCCTCTGTCCATAGGCCGCTATAGAATAAATGACTAAAAGAACGCTTAAAATTTGTCTCACTATTTTTTTGTTTTGGGAGGACCAAAATAATGTTTTATTTAAGTCTAAAACATTAATTATTTATTACTTGTAGTAAACAAATGGTTATCAAAACCTTAGAAACTAGTATTTAATACTTAGTAAAAAGAATAGAATAGCATTTAAATATATCTATTATTTTATTTAAATAATATATAAATAAAATAATATATTTAATGCCGAAATAACGCAACAAATTTTGAAGGCTTGACGCAAGGATTTAAATACCCTAGCCGTGCCCTTGCTTAATACAAAATCTGTTGAATTTGCAACATATTTTTTTCTTTGGTGGCATCCATGATTAAGAACAAATCGACCAAGGCCCAAATGCCGCAACCACCAAGGGTTAGCAGCTTACCAATGCCTAAGCCAGTATCACCAATTACAAAACGGTCGATACCCAATGCACCGCCCAATAAAGAAATAATTAAACTGGTGGTGGGATCTTTGAATTGCATGGCTTGTAATAAAATCCATTTTGAATCATCTACAGCCAACAAGCGTTCGCGTATGCGAATCAGCTGATTGCCATCGAAAAATTTGCTGTTCACCATGATGAACATGTCTACTTTTTGTACTTCCATATTGGTTAATGGTTATTGGGTTATTGGGTTATTGAGTTATTGGGTTATTAGGTTATTAGGTTATTAAGTTATTGGGGAGGAGCTGTATTTTCCTTAATAACTATTAACTATTAACTCTTTATTATTGGTTATTGGGTTATTGGGTTATTAGGTCGTTGGTTGGTTCTTTCCTTAATAACTAATAACAATTAACTATTAACTTTTTCCTTAATAACTAATAACAATTAACCAATAACTTATCTATTAACTTATTCAACTATGTGATGCATTAGGCCTTGGTCTTCGTCCATGTTTTCTAAAAGGGGTTCTAGCTTGCTGTAATCTTTGATAACCTTTACAGTTATAAGGGCCAAAGGAATGCCGATGATATTGTTCAACATGCTTAACATAGTGGCCACAGCTAGCTCTGGCAATGAATCTGCCGTTGGTGTGTAGCGGAACACAACTTGACCGATAATATTATTGATGATCCACAAGGTCCACCAAATACCTAGACTGTATCTGCCAAGGTTTTGGTTTACTTCAATACCTTTCTCTGTTAATACTTCTTTGGTGATGGTATACAATTCCTTCATGATTTGGTACGGACGGTATAAGCTTACGATTGGCACAAACCAGCATCCAGCAGCCCATCCTTCGGAATGTTGCAAATAGTCAAATTTCTCATGTAAATTATAATAAGCCCTGCGAAACCACATGATAAACGTTATAATCGAAATGGTAAATGCAATTAAATAGGCAATAGAGATAATGCCTTCACGCAAATCGTTGGCCGAAGCCCTTTCAGTGGTTACAATCATACCACTTCTCGCATCATTTAACAATTGGTATTGAAAAAAACCAGACAGAATAGAGACAAGATCGAGTGATCCAACGATCCATATCAGGATAATGGCTATGCGGGCTCTTTGGGTATTGGGTTTCATGGGGGACAGTGTTATTGGTTATTAGGTTATTAGGCTATTGGGTTATTGGGGAGGTGAGTTGTATTTACCTTAATAGCTATTAACTCTCTCCTGAATAACGATTAACGATTAAGTAATAACTCTTTCCTTAATAACGAATAACCATTAACTAATAACTTATTTACAAGTAGACAAATAAAGGGAAATTAGTTGGCAATAAAAAAAGCCTTCCAACAAATGCTGAAAGGCTTTTCTAAAAATCTTATCATTAATTAGGCATTGCCCATGGCTTTCAAGTGCGCTACGTGCGATGCAATGGCGTATCTTGTTTTGGCATGCTCCAAATAAGGAATGTTGTATTTTTGACAAACTTCTTTAACGATTTCGCTTAATGCTGGATAGTGCACATGCGAGATGTTTGGAAACAAATGGTGCTCCACTTGGAAGTTCAAACCACCTGTGAACCATGACCAAAATTTACTTTTGGTAGCGAAGTTAGCAGTGGTTTTTAATTGGTGAACTGCCCACTCATCTTCAACTTTACCTGTTGTAGGATTGGTTTCAGGGAAATGGGTTTCAGAAACTGTGTGTGCTAATTGAAACACAACACTTAATACGATACCGGCAAAGAAACCATAAGCTAAGAAGCCAATGATCCAAGCAACAAAACCAACAGTGTAAATTGGAATGATAACGAACAATACCAAATGTAAAGCTTTAAATCCCCAGAAAGTAAAATGGTCCATGAAGGTCATTTTCTTAATTGGCATTTCGCCTACTTTATTGGTAAAATATTTTTTATAGTCTGTAAAGAAAATCCAATAGATGTATAACAAAGCATAAGCTGCTAAGAAATAAATATGTTGGTATTTATGGATTTTGTATTTCTTTTGACTTTCGCACAATCTTAGGAATGGTTTTGCATTGATATCATCATCTACCCCATCGATATTGGTAAAAGTATGGTGAACAATGTTGTGTTTGGTTTTCCACATGAACACATTGGCACCTAAAAAATTAAGTGACAAACCGGCCAATTCATTCACCCATTTCTTGCTACTGAAACTGCCATGGGCACCATCGTGCATAATGTTAAAACCAATGGCCGACGTTAAAGCACCAAGGATTAAGCATTCTGCAATATTAAGAACAATATAAGGCGAAGTAAAAAACACCAAGTGAACATATACAGCAAGGAAAGCGGTAACAATTATAATCGCTTTAGAGTATAGTTTAAAGTTACCAGTTTTAATGGTTTTAACCTTATCGAAGTACTCATTCACGCGGGTTCTTAACTCAGAATGGAAGGAATCAGTTGGGTTTAGAAACTTAGGGACTATCATTATTTATAAATAAAATTTAATTGGGTGCAAATTTAAGGTTAAAAATTCAGAAAAAGGAGTGTTTCGGGTGAATGGGTCTTAAATGGGGCTGAAAACTGTGTGAATGCATTAATTTAAAAGAATTTAAAATATTTTTTTGTTATTTAGTAAATTTTACTATTTTTGCACTCCTCAAACGGGGGCTTAGCTCAGCTGGTTCAGAGCATCTGCCTTACAAGCAGAGGGTCACTGGTTCGAACCCAGTAGCCCCCACGTAACAAAAATTAAATCCCGCCTCAAGCGGGATTTTTTATTTTTGTACGTCCTGTATTGTGTTTGACGTGAAGCGGCAAACTCTAATACAGGACAAGTAGTCTATACCTTTCCACTACCATCTTTAAAAAACGTAATTTTATTTTTGTACGTCCTGTATTGTGTTTGACGTGAAGCGGCAAACTCTAATACGGGACAAGTTACCTCAGAAATTTCTACAACCATTTCTCAAAAACACATTTTTATTTTTGTTAGGTCCCGTATTGTGTCCGCAGCTCTGTGCGGACTCTAATACGGGACAAGTTACTTCAGAAATTTCTACAACTTAATTCCAAAAGCGCATTTTTATTTTTGTTAGGTCCCGTATTGTGTCCGCAGCTCTGTGCGGACGCTCATACGAAACAACAGTATAAATCTGCAATCCAAATATTTCTTTTTGATTTTCAGTGATTTAATCACAATTTCAAACAATTTGAAACAAAACGCTGTTTTAGGGAGTCTTTATCTGACAGACCTATACAACCACCACTTGAGCCAAACTACTATTGAAATAGAGAAAGACCTTGTTAGGGAATGTTTAAAAAACAATAAGAACGCACAGTACGATTTGTTTAATGCCTACGCCAAAAAAATGGTGGGGGTTTGTTTTCGCTATGTGAACGATTATGATGTTGCCAACGACTTAATGCAAGAAGGCTTTATCAAAGTCTTTAAAAACTTAGATAAATTTAGGAACGATGGCGGCTTAGCGCCTTGGATAAAGCGCATCATGATCAATGTATGTCTGAACCATATTCGCAAAGAAAAACGCGTCTCTAAATCTAGCATCGAAGATTATGAACACTTGCCCTCCGAAGCCTATAACTCTCTTCAAAATTTAGAAATCGATTTTGTACTTAATGACATTGCACAACTACCACCGATGCTGAGAACC
>CANFUB010000252.1 GCA_947450015.1 Bacteroidota bacterium
CGTATTCGGTGCTGGGTCAACAGTGCCATTTACCAATTGGTAAAACGAAGTAGGATTGCTAATGGCAACGCCTGTGCTAACACTCGGTCCCATTAAGGCAGTTGATACAGCATATCCAATTGAAATGGCCAATGGGTCGGGGTCGTTGGTGTTTGGGTATCCCGTTGGGAAACCAGTGTATAGGTCTTCTAGATAGCGGCCTGCCCATCCACTTCCAACATATTGATTGCTATCGCTAGCGCTATGCCAAATATCAGTCGAACGGAAATGCGAGAAGTTAGGATTAGGATAGCCTACACTCTGTACAATGCTAACTTTTCCGCTATCGTACATGCTGCGCAAGCCTGTCATTGCTGGGTGCATGCCTGTTGCATTGGTGCCATTCAGCGCTAATACCTTGCTTTGTTGTATTAAAATATTGCTTCTTGCAGCGCTCAAATTTGAATATTGATCCACTGGGATAATGGTGTTCAAACCATCGTTACCGCCATTGAGTTGAATCAAAACAAAGACCCTTCCATTTTTTAATGAGGCCCTTTTAATGGCTTCTAACATTGGGGTTGAAGCCATGGATTTTATACTGATACCATTGATAAAAAATGGCACCATGGTAGCTGGTAACGCTTTCTTTAAAAATTCTTTCCTTTTCATTTTGTATGTATGTTTGGAATATAGTGTTTGAATAAAATTATGATAATTGGTTTTCAGCTAAATCTAATAAATATTTTAACATTAACTGAAGACCGGTGGTAACCGTTCCCTTTTTTGTGGCATCGTTGGGAGCTGCTAAATAATCGTTCCAAGCGGTTGTCCAATAATAATCGGAAGTTTGACCGAATAACAAAGTACTTTGCTTTAAAGTGGTTTTCGAGGTGGCGGATAAATCTATTGGTAAAAGTAAATCGATGGTATCCTGAATTAATTTTGTTGGGTCTTCTGGATTTGAAAACTGCTTAGCAAACGCTATCACATCGGCTTGTAATTTTTTGCCAGCTTTGTATTGATAACCTACAGCCATTAATGCAACAGTAATAAAGATACGCTTCGGAAGCGTGTCTGAATTTAACCACGATTCAGTAAATTGTGGCGATTGGTAATAGGCAGGCCAACCCGATACATTGGGAGGATTGCCAATGGTCATGCCAGCATAAGCCCCTAATGTAAACATTGAATACCAAGCTTGGTATTGGTCTTCAACTGGTGCCGAAGGGTATTGGATATTAAATACTTTTGAGCAAGTCGAAATTACTTCTATTGGGTTTTTAATGTTACAACCCATGTTGTTGGTGTCAAAGAAATGCTGACTTTTTAATAATGCTGTTACCAATGGTTTAATGTCCCAATTCGTTTTAAAATCATCGGCCAATGGAATTATAACATTGGTTTCTATATTTGAATCGATGACATAGTATACAAAATAACGGTACAGTTTGCGCACTATAAATCTTGCTACTACATCGCTTTTTGCAAATATCATATTCAACAAATCATCTGTCTCTAAGGCGCCATTAGCACCAGTTTGACCGGTAATGGTTGTATTGCCAAAGAAGGATGAGAAAGTTTTATTAGATGTTTCATGGGTAGTGGCATTAAAGAAAGAGGTGTAATTGCTGTTGTTAATGCGCCATCCGGTTAAAACTTTTGCTGCATTTTTAACATCATCTTCGGTGTATTGGCTGTCGGCCCCTTTCCCCAAAGTAAACAACTCCATAAGCTCCCTCGCATAGTTTTCATCTGGTGCTGTTTTAGTATTTACATAACCATTTAAATAAACCAACATGGCAGGGTCGGTGGTAATACTTTTTACGAAAGTTCTAAAGTTGCCCAAACAATTATCGCGCAATAGCTTGTGGTGATTATAGGCGATTATCGGACTGCCAACATTCTCAACCTCAGTAGAAAAATGATTGTGCCAAAACATGGTCATTTTTTCTCTGATGTTTCTATCTGGATTTAAGATTTGTTGCATCCACCAAGCATATAAAGAATTGCGTCTTTGACTAGTGAATTGGTTGTCGTCTGGACCATTGACCCATGTGCTACCTGCCGAAATATTGGGGTCTGAGAGTTGTGCGGTGTTATAGCCATTCAAAGGCGGTAGGGGCGGATTTACAGGTGTATTCATGATATAATCCACAGCATCACTCATGGTCATGGCTGCAAAAAAATCAACATCTGCTTTGGTAAAACCAAAGAGCGTTCGTCTCAATAAATGAATGGCTTCAGCACGGCCCCAAGTGCCCGAAAAAGGTGTAATCGAAGCAACTCCTAAATCGAGGTGGTCGGGCAGTTTTTGATTTTGTAAGTCAAGCACAGGATCCTTGATAGGTGTTTTATCTGTCAAGGTGTTTGTTAAAAATTCTCTTCTTTGCATAAAAGTTTTAATAGTTAATTAGACGATGTTAAACGTTTGGGTTGTATGAATATCAAAAATAAACAATAATTGTGCAAATCGCTATTTTTTTGTGAACAAACATTTTAAATCGGGGTTAAATCTAGACGGGTTTTAAAAGCGAGTAATAGCCTAAGGTTTTAAGCCTTTTAAAAGCTTAAAATGAGTTGGGCGGTTATTAAATGCCATATATCAACAAAAAATACAAACTATTTGCAGACACATATTTATCACTTACTTTTGCACAAATTTTAAAAATACAATGCCTTATTTATTTACATCTGAATCTGTTTCTGAGGGTCACCCAGATAAAGTTGCCGACCAAATCAGCGATGCGCTGATCGATAATTTCTTGGCCTTCGATCCACAAAGTAAAGTAGCTTGCGAAACGTTAGTGACCACAGGTCAAGTAATATTGGCGGGCGAAGTAAAATCAAAAGCTTACCTCGATGTGCAAACAATCGCTAGAGATGTTATTAAGAGAATTGGTTACACCAAAAGTGAATACATGTTCGAAGCTAACTCTTGTGGCGTATTGTCTGCAATACACGAGCAAAGTGCCGATATCAACCAAGGGGTAGATAAAAAGAAAAAAGAAGAACAAGGGGCTGGCGACCAAGGGATGATGTTTGGTTATGCAACCAACGAAACCGATAATTACATGCCATTGGCTTTAGATTTAGCACACGCTATCCTAATCGAATTGGCAGCTTTGAGAAGAGAAAACAAAGCGATTAAATATTTGAGACCTGATGCTAAAAGTCAGGTGACTTTAGAGTACAGCGATAAAAATGAGCCTATCAGAATCGATGCCATTGTTGTTTCAACTCAGCATGATGATTTTGATACCGAAGCTAAAATGTTGGCTAAAATTAAAAAAGACATTGTCGATATTTTAATTCCAAGAATCAAAACCAAATACCCGCAATACAAAAGCTTATTCAATAGCAAAATTAAATACCATATCAACCCAACTGGTAAATTTGTAATTGGTGGTCCACATGGCGATACAGGTTTAACAGGTAGAAAAATTATCGTTGATACCTATGGTGGTAAAGGTGCTCACGGTGGTGGTGCATTCAGTGGTAAAGATCCTAGTAAAGTGGATAGAAGTGCTGCTTATGCAACCCGCCACATCGCTAAAAATTTAGTTGCTGCAGGCTTGTGTAAAGAAGTATTGGTGCAAGTGAGTTATGCCATTGGTGTAGCGCAACCAACCAGTATCAATGTCAACACTTACGGTACTTCGAAAGTAAAAATGAGCGATGGCGAAATTGGTAAAATGGTGGAAAGTATTTTCGATATGCGTCCATACTTCATCGAACAACGTTTGAAATTAAGAAACCCTATGTATAGCGAAACTGCTGCTTACGGTCACATGGGTAGAAAAAATGAAACCGTTACCAAATCATTCTATACACCAGATGGCAAAGAGAAAAAGGTAAAAGTTGAATTGTTTACTTGGGAGAAATTAGACTACGTAGACAAAGTAAAAAAAGCATTTAAATTGAAATAATTGCTTTCTTAAGTATATTTAAAAAGCCCCGAATTTCGGGGCTTTTTTTGTTAATCACTTTCCCATTTCCGGCTTTTTCTGCCAGCACGGTAATAGTAATGCCAACCCTTGCTATTGGCCTCTTTTAATAATTGTTTTCTAAGGAGTTTAGGATAAAAGTATTTGCGAGACATTTTTCTTAAACGGTATTTAGGATAGATACCTGCACTCGATAATACTTCGTATGCAGCCGAAGCGCAACGCATGCCAAAAAAGGCATAATCATAGGGCGCTTCGAATAAGCGCTGTCGCAGTAAAGAATCTACTTTGCGCGCTTGACTTTTTGTAACGGGTATTGTTAGCATAAGATAGCGTGCATTGTTAGTATCATAAGCAAAATTTTCATCCTTCTCTATAATAAAGGCCGATTGTTTATGCTTCTTCTTTGCAAATACATGAACCCCTCCATCGGGTACAAAACTAGCATAAGCACCTTTATAACTTATGCTCACATGCCCGCCATGCAAGCCGCCAAACCAACTCGCTTCGCTATCTGCAATGGGTTTTGATCC
>CANFUB010000253.1 GCA_947450015.1 Bacteroidota bacterium
GTAGTTTTATATTGGTTGCTCGTACAGGTTATTTAGGCGGTCAAATTAGACATACCGAATTGAATACAACAAACACAGAAGCCACCACTGATAAAGATTCTGATTGAAGACTTTGTTATTAAAGGTTTTCTTCGTCAAGCAAGAGAATAGTTCACCAACAATTTTTTTTAAACACAACGGCAAGCTTTTTTTGCATCGCAAAATTACTAAGGACTCAATCGACTCAATTCCCATTTTCCCTCATTCAAAGTAAACAACAAACGGTCGTGCAACCTGCTGCTACGCCCTTGCCAAAATTCAATTTTAGTAGGCATCACCACATAACCACCCCATTGGGTTGGTCGCACGGGTTTTTCGGTATGGTATTTACTTTCTATGGCAGCCCAAGCATCATCCAAGGCTTGGCGGTCTTTTAATACACTGCTCTGCTGACTCACAATGGCACCAATCTGACTGCCAATGGGTCGGCTATAAAAATAGGCATCGTTGGCCACATCGCTCAATTTCTCAACCATGCCTTCTATGCGCACTTGGCGTTCTAATTCCAACCAAATAAAATTGAGGGCTACATGTGGATTCACTTCCATCTCATGGCCTTTATTACTTGCGTAATTGGTGAAGAATACAAAACCTTCTTGCTCGATACCCTTTAACAAAACATAGCGACTGCTGGGTTGGTTGTTGTGCACTGTGCTCAAGCACATGGCATTGGGCTCAGGCAATTGCGCTTGCATAGCTTCATCAAACCATACTTTAAATTGTTCCATCGGATCAGATAAAATATCTGTTTCCAACAATGCTTTAAATTTATAGTCTTTGCGGAGTTCCGATATTTGAATAGGATTAGCCATGTTTTTTAAATAAACTATTTAGTTTTAATTCAATCACACCAAAAAAAGCTTCTCTAAAAATTTTCTTGCTCATTTTCGAGGTGCCCTTGGTTCTATCCGTAAAAATGATGGGTACTTCTTTTATTTTAATTCCAGCCAAAGAAGCTTTGAATTTCATTTCAATTTGAAACGCATACCCTTTGAATTTAATTTTATCCAATTGAATGGTTTCTAATGTTTGACGGGTATAACACACAAACCCTGCAGTGGCATCGCGAATGGTCATGCCCGTAATTAAACGCACATAAGCGCTGGCATAATAACTCATAATCACTCTGCTCATTGGCCAGTTTACCACATTCACGCCAGTAATATAGCGTGAACCTACAGAAAGACCATTGCCTTCTTTCTCACAAGCTTCTAAAAGTTTTATTAAATCATCGGGATTGTGCGAGAAATCCGCATCCATTTCGAAAATATATTGGTAGCTGCGTTCGAGGCACCATTTAAAACCTGCGATGTAAGCGGTACCCAAGCCGTTTTTTTCTTGGCGTTCGAGCAAATGCAGGCGATTGGGGAATTCCAATTGAAGCGCCTTAATGATTTGCGCGGTGCCATCGGGAGAGTTGTCGTCTACAATTAAAACATCGAGTGCAGGCTGTAAAGAAAGGGTCTTTCTTACAATGGCCTCGGCATTCTCTTTTTCGTTGTAGGTGGGAATTATGACGATATAGGGTGACAAAATATTTTAATTAAAAAAAACGTTGCAAAATAGTATTTATTTGCAGCATAATAAAATAAGGTTGGATGAATAAAGCAGTTTTTTTCGATAGAGACGGAGTACTCAATAAAGAAATAGGCAACTACGTATGCAGAATCGAAGATTTTGAAGTATTGCCCGATGCTGTAGAATGCATGGCCATGGCCCAAGCCAATGGCTTTAAAGTAATTGTCATTACCAACCAAGGTGGCATCGATAAAAAGTTGTATTCCCATGCTGATTTGGCCTCTTTTCATCAGGTGCTTATCAGTGCGTGTGCTGCAAAGGGGGTTCTCATCGATGAAATATTTTATTGCCCGCACCATCCCACCGTTGGGCATTGCCTTTGCCGCAAGCCTGGGTCATTAATGATAGAAAAAGCCCTTGCCAAATATCAAATCAATCCAGCCAATTCTATTATGTTTGGCGACACCGACCGCGACATAGAAGCAGCGGCTGCTTGCAATGTTTTAGGTATACGCGTACAACCTAATGAAGATAAAATAAGTCTATTGAAAAAAGAAATACTTCGTATCAACAACAATTAATTAAATTTGCAAAATGTTTAAGGCCTTCATATCTACTTTATTCTTACTTGTATGCACGGTAATCGTTGCACAAAAACCTGTTAAACCAGCGCCTAAAAAGCCAAGTACCGCTGTCGCTCCAAAAGCAACAGCCAATGCTAAAACCCCTGCGAATAAACCCGCACCCAAAGGAAAAGTAAAGTTTAAAATCATCGGTAAAATCAATAACCATCCTTACCATTTAATGGTTTTGAACCGTTTCCGCTCAACTGAATATTTGTTATTAGATTCTGTTACCACCGATGCGAATGGCAACTTTGTAATGGAAAAAACCATTGCCGAGCCTTGTGTGGCTTACCTTATGCATTCCAAAACGGCTGCAGTGCCCTTAATCATAGAGAATGGTTCGGTGTTTAATATTGATATTAAATCAACTGGCGAAATGCTAGATTATTCTATCTCTGGTGTTAAAGCCGAAAAGTCTGTGCGTTTGTACGAGTTTGTTAGAAACCAAAGCAAATTGTACGCTGAACTAAGTCAATTAGAACAATTCATATACAAAGAAACCGATCCAATTAAATTGCAGGAAATGCAAAACCAATACACCTTAAAGCAAACAGAGGTGAATAACAATATCGCAATAGAATTAGTGAGTTCAGGTTTAGAAGGTTATTTTGTTCTGTATAATTTCAAAGAAGAACAAACCGCCACCGATGTAAAAAAAGTATTGGATAAAATGGCCCCTAGCGAAACCCAATCAATTTATTACAAAGACCTTAAGAAATTTTATGACGATAACAAATTGTTAGAGATTGGTGCTTTGGCCCCAGATTTTGCACTGCCAACCCCAAATGGTGATACCATGCGTTTGTCTGATTTAAGAGGCAAATATGTGCTCATCGATTTTTGGGCCAGTTGGTGTGGTCCATGTAAGGCCGAGTTTCCCAATGTTAAACGTGTATACAACCGCTTTAGTGAAAAAGGATTCGAAATTCTTGGTGTATCGCTCGATAAAGAAGAATCGGCTTGGAAAGGTTCTATTATTTCTTTGGGTTTAAATTGGATGCATGTAAGCGATTTAAAATATTGGAGCTGTGCACCTGCACGCTTGTACAAGGTGTCTTCAATTCCATCGACTGTATTAGTTGATAGGAATGGTTATATTGTTGCAAAAAATTTAAGAGGCGAAGAATTAGAGCGCAAATTAGAAGAGCTCTTTCAGTAATGATAATTTAACATTAGATTAATTATGTAGTGAGTTTAAAGGCCTTATTTTGAACCAAAATTACCATGGCATTACAAACATCTTACAAAATATTAATAGTCGACGATGAAATTGATATCATCGAGCTATTAAGCTACAACCTTAAGAAAGAAAATTTCACAGTCGTAGCCGCAATGAATGGCAAAGAAGCCATACAAATTGCATCCAAGATGAAGCCAGATATTATCCTAATGGATGTCATGATGCCAGAAATGGACGGCATTGAGGCTTGCAGACAAATTAAAGCACTCCCACAATTAAAGAATACACCACTTATTTTTCTAACGGCCCGTGGCGAAGAGTTTAGCGAATTGGCAGGTTTCGAAGCTGGTGCCGATGATTATATCATCAAACCAATTAAGCCAAGGGTTTTAATTTCACGTTTAAAAGCGATTTTAAGAAGAAATCAATCTGATGCTGCTACGCCAGGCAGAATGGAGTTTGCCGATTTAAAAATCGACCGCGAAACATTTACAGTTACTTACCTTGGCAAAGCGTTACAATTCCCTAAGAAAGAATTTGAATTGCTGTCACTATTAGCAAGCAAACCAGGTAAAGTTTTTACACGCGAGCAGATCCTGGAATCTATATGGGGCGATGATGTGTTGGTTGTTGATAGAACCATCGATGTACACATTCGTAAAATTCGTGAAAAACTAGATGATAACTTTATTCAAACAATTAAAGGCGTAGGCTATAAATTTGAAGTGTGATTAGAAATCCAACACCCGAAAGAATATCACTCTTAACAACACTGTTATTAACGTTTGTTTTTTCTGTTTTTCTATTTGTCTTTAAGATTCCTTTTCTTACTTTCTTAATCTCCCTTTTCTCCTTTGGCTCCTTAACATACATTGTTATTTTGTATGGTTTAGAAGTGTTTATTTACCGCAAAATAAAACTCATTTATAAAACCATCCACCATTTTAAAACCACCAAGTTTACTCCTAAAAATTACATGGCCGATATCAATATCGATCCCATTAAAAGAGTAAATGAAGAAGTGATTCAGTGGGCCCACGACCAAAGGCAAGAAATAACCCAATTGAAAGCGATGGAAAC
>CANFUB010000254.1 GCA_947450015.1 Bacteroidota bacterium
CATCAAAGCAACAGGTAAAAATTCGGACAATGTTCCAATTAAGTTTATTTTAAAGAAAAAGAACGGTGCTAGCTATACGCCTGTAGATTCAATGATTAACTTAAGTAGTGCTAGCTTTAAAGTAACACCTACAGTTACTCAAACTGATTATATCATTATAGGCAACGATGGTTGTAACCTGAACGATACAGACAAATTTAAATTGATGATGCGTGCACCTATGAGTTTCAAAACATTGCTTACTTCACAAGATTTATGTAGGAATGAAACTTATACTTACACGACAAGTGTTGCCGATGGAAAATCACAAAGCAGAACTTATATATGGACAGATGGTAGAAATGGTACTTTATTAGGTAACGGCACTAGCGTTACTGTAGCACCAACATCCTCAATGGTTGTTTTAGTAACAGTTGATGATGCTTGTTCATCGCCTATAAAGGATTCAACCACTTTGTATGTAGCACCATTAGTAAGCGATTCTACACTTGCCATTGATTTAGCAGGTTGTGAACCTTATTCAACTAATTTTAAATTCCCACTCACCATAGCCCAGCCAATTAATACTAAATTCAATTGGGTATGGTATTTTGACAATGCATTGTTTAGTTCAACAGCTTCTGCTGGTGGTCAAACCCATCCTGATATTTCAAAAGCATACAGCACTGCTGGTATTTTTAATGGCAGAGTAGAAATGGTTTTAAACAATGGCAAAAAGTGTAAATCATTTATAGAAACGATTAATGTCTGGAAACAGGCCAATGCCGAATTCAGTTATTCTCCAGTTCAAATTGATATCATTGAACCATTGGTAACCTTTACCAATCAATCTGTAGGTGCTACCAATTATACTTGGGATTTTGGCGATAACACTGCCTTAGATTACCAAGATAATCCAACCCATAGTTATACCGATACTGGTACATTTACAGTCAAATTAATTGCTACCAACGCCAATGGCTGTGATGATTACGTAGAACATAAATTAACTGTTCTAGACATTTTCAGAATTTGGATTCCAACTGCATTCTCTCCAAATTTAGATGAATTCAATTCTTATTGGTCACCAAATGTAACATCGATGCAAAAAATGGAATTCGAAATTTTCAATCGTTGGGGTGAGCAGGTGTTCAAAAGCGATGGCAGTGTTAAATGGACCGGTCAGTATACCAATAAACCTGGTGATGAATGCCCAGAGGGTATTTATTACTACCACATTAAGGTGCGCGATAACCGTAAACATTGGCACTATTACAATGGTACACTTACCTTGTTAAGATAATATAATTATTCATTCAAGAAAATCCCGTTAACCCAAAGGTTAGCGGGATTTTTTATGTATCGAAAGCAAGTCGCCTAGTGTTGCGATGTTATTTACTTTATTGCTTCAATCTGTATTAAATTGAGTTATTTTGTAATGCCTTACCAATTTTATGAAAAAAATCCATTTAATATTGGCCTTAGTGGTCTTTCTTTTCAGCAATCCTTTTAATTCTCTCTCAGAAACATTGAAAAACAAAAAGCCTTCAACTACTGTGTCGCCTTTTGATTATAAAAAAGCATTGGCGAATGTTGACTCATTAATCAATGAGGTAGATCAACCATTAACCGCTCAAAATGCTTTAAATGATTTAAAAAACAGGGCTAAATTAGATCAACAGAATGGCTATTACCTGCGTTGCATTCAATACCAAATAAATTTGAATGATAAACTCAAGGAAGATGATGATACCACTGATGCCAATTGGACATTGGTGAATGATGAAATTGCTAAGGGAAATAATAATATTAAAATGGTATTACTATTAGAAGCTGCGAATCTTTTAAAAATTGAATATGAAAATAAATCTTGGGATGAAAGTATTGTTAATAATGATAATAGTGTTCATCCTAGTGATTGGAGTATAGAAAAATTACAATTAGAAATTAACGCAAGAATTGATGACGCTTACCTCCTATCAATTCAAAATACTAATCCTGCAATGTTTGAACCACTGATATCTAATTTTAAAGTTGCAGAATTTAAACTCAGTGTAGAACAATTGGTATTGTTAAAATCCATTGAGATTGCAAGTGGCATTAAACTTCATAACATTAAAGATTATACATACGTACCTTCTGCCTATGTGTTTACATCTTATCAAAAATTTATAAGTAGGGATTTTACACAATCCTACGATCCATACAATGAATTTAAATGTTTACGACTCTATCAAAGTCTTACAAAATCCTTTGCACCTAACACAGAGGCCTTTATTTATTTTGAAAATGAAAGACTTAAAAATTTAAGGAATCAGTATCGAAATAGCAATGAATTATACATTGAAGCGCTTTTGCAATTGTATAATGAGAATAAGAATAATTTATATAATTGTTTGGTTGCAGAATCTATTGCTGAGTACTATCAAAATTCAGATCCAGTTAAGGCAATGAAAATTATTGATGAGGCCCTTTCCAGATATGCAGAATTTCAGAATATATCTACGCTTAAACATATTAAAAGCGCAATCGAGCAACCCGAATTGAAATTAATAACTGAAAAAATTAACGAGCCAGGGAAAAAAATACTTGCAAAGCTTACCTATAACAATGTAAATGCAATTACTGTAACAGCTTATAAAATTGATTACATGGATTATCTTACCAAAACCAGTTATAACTATTATCGAACCTATATGAGTCCTGAGGATGTCGTAAGTCTTTATGTTGATAGTTTAACGCCTATCTCAAATGCCTATAAAATTAATTTACCTCTCTATAATAATTACCAATCGCACAGTGTCGAAATTGCCTTAGATAGCCTGCCTATAGGTACATTTCTAGTTGTCATTACTCCAAATGATGAATTATATAACAATGATCAAGCTGCTACATTTGGCATAATTTCTATCTCTCCATACTCACTAATTAAAAGTAATAATTCGGCTGTACTAGTCGATGCGAAAACAGGAGTAGCTTACCCTAATATATCTTATACTATATACAAAGGCAATGGATACAATAGCGCAGCCAATACATTCCAAAAACTATATACTGGAAAAACAGACGGTAAGGGTGGTATTGATTTTGGCCCAAATGAAATTGAAATGGCTTATTCAAATCTTTATTTTGAATTTGGAAATCAAACCCTTTATGATCAGTTATATTATCAAAATTCTGTGACACTAGGGGCGCGTAAAAAACCTGAAATTACTATTGAAACATTAACTGATCGGGCCATTTACCGACCTGGTCAAACCGTTTTTTTCAAATGTATTGTTTATGATGATGCTAAGAAAACAACCATGGCCAATGAAAAAATACAGGTTAAATTAAATGATAATAATGGCGTCATAAAAGGTGAGTTAACTCTAATAACAAATGCTTACGGCAGTGCCAGTGGCAGTTTTGTTCTTCCTAAGGGTGGGTTCAACACTGGATACTTTAATATTCTAATTTCAGAAACCTATAATAACACTTTTTATTATTCCAAAGGATTTAGAGTTGAAGAATACAAACGACCAAAATATTCTGCTAAATTTATTGAACCAAAAATTGGCTTTAAATTGTATGACAGCGTTTCGATTAAAGGTGAGGCAATAGCGTTTGCAGGATATGCCATACAAGGTGCAAAGGTTGAATATAAGGTTGTCAGAAAATTGAAAAATAGGTGGATTTATGATTGGAAAATAATGACCAATGATGTTGAGGACGTGACCATTAAAACTGGTACAGCCTTAACGGATAAGGCTGGACAATTTAGTGTTGATTTTAAGGCCTTGCCAAACGAGCGATTGGATAAAAAAGCGAATCCCTATTTTATTTTTGTAACTGAAGCCACCATTACCGATTTAAATGGGGAGGTTAAAACATGTAATTATGAAATGAACATGGCTTATACTGATAGACAAATTGCCATAAATAGCGATTCCTATCATTGGATTGGACAGGCTCTTGGATTCAATTTTACATGTAATAATTTACAAGATCAGCCATTACCATTTACCGGTACTGTCAAAATTGAAAAAATTATTAAGAGTGTGGAAGTAAAAAAGAGAAGGTGGTGGGAAACTACCGATACTACAACCATAAGCGAAGCCGATTATTCCAATTGGTTTCCTGGTTATCAAAGTAGAAATGTTAAGGAACAAAGAATAGAAATTCTTAACAAATCTTTAAACAATGACCGAAGCAGACGTATTTCCTTTGGCATTAATAATGCATTATCAGCAGGAGATTATATTGCAACAATTGAATGCATTGATAGCCGTGGTGAGACTATTCAAAATACACATGAATTTTCAATACAAAGCAACAAGGCTGGAGCATATAAACTTTCTGATGGCTTAGTTGCTAATTGTATCAATGGCAAGGTATGTCAACCAAAAGAAAAGGTTAAATTTTTAGTAAGTAGTGGTTGCAAAAACGCCCAAGTCTATGTAAAAATAGCTAGTAAGAGA
>CANFUB010000255.1 GCA_947450015.1 Bacteroidota bacterium
GTTACAATGTTGTTTCTGAAATCCTGCCAATTGGCAAAGTTAGTACCGCTGGTAGCGGCAGTGTTGTCGATGGTATAAGTACCAGACATCTGGGCCGAGACCGAACCCACAACTCCCAAACAAACTACGAGTAGTAGCAATTTGAGGCTTTGTTTAAATTTGTAATTTTTATTCATATTAATTGGTTGATATTTGTTGATCTATTTGATAAAACCAGGAGGATTCATTACAGTCTTATGTAAAAAATGTACTAAAAATTTTATATAAAATGAATCCTCTCTGGTAATGTCTTTAAAATTTAAGTAAGGCAATTTTAGTGAAGAAAATTTTTGTTTATTTGACTATAGTCAAATTTAGCAATTTTGTTTATATAACTTTGCACTAAATTTGACGGAATTATGACAGAGAGTGGGAAGGAGATTGAAAAATATATTTTTACATACGAATCAATATGGAATTCAATTTCTCCATCAACAAGCAACAAACTTAGAGATCGCCTCACTGTTACGGCTTTTAAGAAAAATGAAATTCTCTACCGCGAAGGCATTTTCCCGCGCGGACTCTACATATTAAAATCTGGCATCGCTAAACTTCAGTTTGTAAATTCCGATGGACAGGAACAAATCATTCACATGATCAAAGAATATGAAATGTTTGGCTACCGTTCACTTATCTCTAAGGCCCCTAGTTTTGCTTATATAACTGCTGTTACCGACTGCGAAGTTGAACTGATAGACAAAGATATATTTTTACAAACCTTGCAAAATAGCAAAGATTTAAACACCTATATCATGAATCTTTTTTCGAAAGAATTAAGTGTATTTTATTACAAGATGACCTATTTCACCCTTCGTCCGGTGAATGAAAGAATTGCACTAACCCTTTTGATACTGGCCTATAAATTTCAAACAAAAGATAAAAGCGAAAAGTCGATTATTTTTTCAAAAAGCGATATCGCAAGTTTTGCAGGCACCATCATCGAAACACTTTCTCGTCAACTTAGAATTTTAATTGAAAATAATATTATTACCACCGATGGTCGTAAAATTATAATTACCGATCTCAAAAAACTTATTCAACTGGCTAATCTTGAAAGCTAAGAATTTAAATTTACCATGTAACACTTCATTGGTTTTAACGTTCTATAGTCAATCAAGCGACAGTGTCTTGTATTAAGGATACTTGGCAATACGTATTTAAATTATCCTTTACCTTTGGCCTTGAATTTGTATTCAATTACATAACCTAACTATGGAGCGCAAACCAAATTATTTCAATCTTTCTATGAATGAAATAGTTTTTGAAAATAAAAACAAGGACTATGGTGCTTTTCAGTTGCGTCAACTTTATCAAAAGAATCACAAAAACGCATTCTATTTTACTTTAGGCCTATTCCTCTTCTTTACAGCCGGACCAGCACTGCTCAATTATCTTAATGTATTCAAAAAGGAAGTTCCACTGACCATTGAAACGCGCACCTTTGTGCTTGCTGCCCCTCCTTCTATCAATCCATTACAACCCATTAAACCACCGCCTCCAAAAATAGATGAGGTAAAAAGACCAACTGAAAAATTTTTAGAAATAGAAGCCGCTAAAAAAGACTTGGTAATTGAACCACCAACGCCAACTGTTAAAGAATTAAAAGACAAAGAAATTGCTGCATTAAAAAAAGATTCTATAGATAAGGCCAATTCGCAAGCCAACAAAGACAATGCTAGCAATGGCACCACAGGCGAAGGCAAAGTGTGGAGCCGTGTTGAAAAGCCCCCTCAATTCGTAGGTGGTGAAGAGGCTTATTTTAAATACCTCGATGAAAACATCGATTATCCACTCGAAGCAGAGAAAAAGAAAATTGAAGGTACTGCATGGATTTCTTTTGTTGTCTCACAAGATGGCAGCATAGGCCAAATTGCAATCAACAAAACATCAGGGAATAAATTATTAGATGAGGAAGCCATGCGTGTTATTTCTATAATGCCTAAATACAAACCCGGCATTCAAAATGGACACCCTGTTAAAACGATTTGTGTTTTGCCAATTACTTTTTACCTGCCTAAATAATTGCGCTATAATAACCGTTGTAGTTAAGTAAGCTAACTTCTCGACTTGTATTATTAAAAAAATGATTATTATTGAAAGTTAATTAAATTTATATAAAATGTCGATCTGGAGAAGAAAACCAATACATGCATTTCATTCTGATGCAAAGAAAAGCGAACTAAACAGAGTACTTACCAAATGGGGCCTTACCTCATTGGGAATTGGCGCCATCATTGGCGGAGGTATCTTTACCTTAACGGGTATTGCTGCCCACGACCATGCAGGACCAGCCCTTGCGATTGCCTTTATTTTGGCGGGTGTGGCTTGTACTTTTGCCGCCTTATGTTATGCTGAGTTTGCATCTATTCTACCTGTTGAAGGTTCGGCTTACGCCTATTCTTATGGTACTGTTGGCGAATTGTTTGCTTGGTTCATTGGTTGGAATCTAATTTTGGAATACATGATGGGTGCTACTACTGTTGCAGTGGCATGGTCGGGTTACCTCGAAAAACTACTTGGCCTCTTCGGCATTCATATGCCCCTTTGGATGGCCAACGACCCAGTTACAGCAGCTGAAAAATTACATAATGCTGGGGTCATGACCAAACTCTCCGACCTCTTAGTAAGTTGTTCTGATTTTGTAACTTTAAAGGCCGAAGCCATAAAAATGGGAATAGACGAGGCTTACTTTAAACCGTGGAAATCTATTGGTGATGTTTCAGGTGCTGTTAAAGGCAATACCCTTAACGACCTAAGCACACATTATTCTAGTATTAATTTACCGCAAGTTTTCGGAATGAATTTCGCCTTTAATTTACCAGCAGTAATTATTACTATTTTAGTAACATCAATATTAGTAAAAGGAATTAAGGAAGCTGCAAAAACCAATAACCTAATTGTAATACTTAAAGTATCTGTTGTCATATTTGTGATTGTAATGGGTGCCTTCTATATCAATACTGACAATTGGATACCATTCATTCCTGAACACATTGTAGATGCCAAAGGCATAGGTCATTTTGGATGGAGTGGTATTGGAACAGCAGCCTCAATTGTATTCTTTGCCTACATCGGATTCGATGCTGTTTCGACCCAAGCTGGCGAAGCCATTAATCCTAAAAAGGATGTACCATTCGCCATTGTAATGTCCTTATTAATTTGCACAGTTTTATACATTTTGGTTTCATTAGTGCTAACAGGTATGGTGAAATATGATGCATTGGATTTAAAAGCACCTGTTGCCTCTGCTTTCTCATCAATTGGTCAACCATGGGCAGTATATATTATTACAATAGCAGCTGTTGCTGGACTCACCTCTGTTATGATGGTAATGATGCTTGGTCAAACCCGTATTTTCTTAGGCATGGCCAAAGACGGTTTATTACCTAAAAAAATGTTTGGCAAATTGCACCCTAAATTTAAAACCCCTTATAGAAGTACATTATTGGTAGGTGTTGTTATCTCTATTATTGCAGCCTTTACGCCAATTGACAAAGTCTCTGAAATGTGCAGTATGGGGACCTTGCTAGCATTCTCTATGGTATGTTTAGCTGTTTGGATATTGCGTGTGAGAGAACCTGAATTAGAGCGCCCATATAAAACACCATATCTACCTGTAATTGCAACTTTAGGTATTTTGTCTAATTTGGTATTGATGTCTCAAGTTAGAATAGGTACCTGGTATGCGTTTATCGGTTGGGGTGTTTTAGGCATCATTGTTTATTTCTTATACAGCAGAAGAAACAGTCACTTGCACCCTGGCAACGAAGAAAAAGCGAACAATTACTAGTAAATCTATTTACCATTAAAATAGAAAAAGGGAAGTCGATTGACTTCCCTTTTTTAATGCCTTATACTTAAATCTAAATGATGGTTATTCCTCATCATCACTGTCTTCAGGATCAATATCGATTAAGGTGACCCCTAATTCTGCTTTGGCATTGATACTTTTTTCGAGCGATAATAATATACTTGGTAGCAATAGTAAATTCATAAACATACCAAAGATGAGTGAAAGCGAAGTTAATACACCCAAGGCCACTGTACCACCAAAATTCGAAGCTGCGAAGATGATAAAGCCAGCAAATAATGCCACAGCAGTATAAATAATACTTGGACCAGCCTCCATCATACTTTCTGGAATGGCCAGTTTCATATCCCAATTGTTCTTTTTCAATGAATGTCTATACTTTGCTAAGTAGTGAATGGTAAAGTCGACCACAATACCATAGGCAATACTAAATATAATAATTGTTGAAGGCTTTAAACGTATGCCAAAAAAGCCCATGATACCGAAAGTCATAATCAAGGGAATTAAATTTGGAATAAGCGATATCACCACCATGCGCCAACTAAAAAACAAAAAGGCCATCATCACTGAAATAATGATCAAGGCA
>CANFUB010000256.1 GCA_947450015.1 Bacteroidota bacterium
AAGGCACGAGCCAGTGTTCTTTCACATCGTCGGTTTGGAAGATGCGCTCGCCCCAGCGGTTGTAGATTTCTAGATGATAGTTTTTTACGAGGTAATATTGTGATGGACTTAATCCAAAGCCATCGTTAATGCCATTGCCATTGGGACTGAAGGCATTCGGAAAATAAAATTGGGTGCGCGAAAATACAGGTATTATTTTTTCAGAACTATCGAAACAAATTTGATTGTTCGATACCCTCAATTTTACTTTATAATAACCCGTATCGGCAAAGGTATAATCGGGATTTTGAATTTGAGAGAATTTGCTATTGTTGGTAAACCAAGTCCAGGTAGTGGCTTGTTGCGACTGATCGATAAAACGGAATGGAAAACCAGTTGAAGTAGGCGTTAATTTTAAATAGGTAAAGTCGGCCTTGGGTTTATGAACGATTGATACAATTACAGAATCGCTGCCCTTGCAAGTGCCATTGGCAGTGCTTACTTTTACTTGATAAGTGCCCACCGCAGGCCAAGTAATTTTAAATACACTGTCTTGATTGTTTTGTAAACTTGCATTCAACCACCATTGATAATTAGTCGCAGGCTTAAATACAGTACTGCTCACTTTGCCTATACTTGTATCGCCTAAGCAATTGCCTTTGAGGGATAGGTGTAATACTGGCTTTAAGCTTAATTGAATTTCTGCTGAGTCGGGAGTCTTACTGCAAGCATCATAAATAAGCGCTTTGTATCGGGTGATTTGCATTTTTGGTTGAACCAACTTAGTAGCATTACTAGTGCCGGCATATACATTATCGACATACCATTTTACTAAATAGTTGCCACGCCCACCTTTGGCATTCATATTTAACACTGCGGTGGTTGTAGGACATGAATCGGAGCTTGTTAACTGATAGGATAAAGGAGCGCTTAAGTATGTAGTAATAAATGTGGTGTCAGGTTGAGAGCATGCGTCATTAACTATTACTTTGAATTGTTTAACGCCTGTTTGCGCGAGTGTGTTATTTTGAATAATTAAACTATCGGCCTTACTAAGCAATCCATTGCTTTGATTGTACCAAGAAATTTGATAAGGTTGTTTACCTCCAGTGTTTTGTATTTTAAATAGAACATTGGTATTAAAACAAATACTATCCACTTTAATGACTTTAGTAGCAATGGCTGGCAGAATGTTTAGATTCATTAAAGCAGTATCGGGCAGGCTGCATTGGTCGCTAACAACTAATTGCAGCTTTGCAGTGCCTCCACTTTTTGGAGCAAATAAACTTGTATTTAAATTGATTGAATCGGCACTAGCAATGGGTGTATTATTGAGGCTCCATTGATATGTATAATTGGCTGGCACACCGCCTTTGGCGTTGGCTTTTAACTTTATGTTCTGCCCATAGCAAAGTGTAGTATCCTTTAATTGTTCGTCAATTTCTAAAGCAGGCTTCATTTTAATAGTCAACATGGTTGACGAATTATTGGGCATACAATAATCGGTAACACTTACCCTTATCTGTCTGCTACTATCTGCTAGGATATTCAGAGAATCCGAATTGGAAAGTATTTTATTGCTAACCACATCCAACCATTGGTATTGGTAAGCGCTTGGCAAACCGCCCTGTGCTTTGGCTTTAAACAATTGCTTACTGCCGTAACACAAAGTGGTGTCATTGGTACTTAATTGCAGGCTTAGGGTGTCTCTCATTCTGATTTTAAGGATTGCTGTATCAAATTTTTCAGAGCAATTGTCTTTTAGAATGATTCTAATTTTTTTATTTAAAGGAATATTAAGCGGTGCCGTATATAAAAGGGTATCTGCTGTTTTATTTTTTCTGATAACACCTGGAAAAAAGAAGCCTGAAAAATTCGTTTCATACCATTGCCAACTGTTCAATTTTGGAACAATGGTTTTAAACACCGATGTAATAGCAAAAGTACTTGCAGGACACAAAGCGGTGTCATAAGCTATTAATTGAATCTTTGGTTTTTGTTTATTAATCTTTATCGTATACTTGGCAACAGAAATTATATTTGAACAGCCATCTTCTAAATACAATACAATTTTTTGAGAATCCTTTTCAATGGCTGGCATTTTAAACAATAATGTATCAACGTTTTTTAAACTAGCACTTTTAAGTTCTGTGTAATTCCCTAAGAGGTCTACTGAATACCATTTCCAACTATAGTTCATACTATCCCCATTGGTAAATTCTGCAATTAGAGGGATAGTAGCTCCAACACAATATGCAGTATCAGCATTTACTATTTTTGCCAATGGACTTTTCCTTACCTCAATTGTTTTAAAGGCAGTATCAGGTGCGCCACAGCCCGAGCTATCCGCAATTACAATTCGGTAACGCGTGGTTATACTTGGCCAAACTTTAGCCACACGACTATTACTGTCTAGCATATTATAATTTGGTGTCCATTTCCATTTCGTACCTCCGTACGTTGAAATTGCAATTGTATCCCCACGGCAAATTACTGTATCATTTCCTGCAAAGGCGTTATCTCTTGAATAAATCAACAAACGAAGTGTATCGGTTCTATAGTAACTTTGAACAGCTGGTTTTGTACTTAAAATACGAATGCGGTATTTGTTTGAAGACACCACATTAAACATTGGCAACACGCCAATAATTGTTCCATCTTTATTGGCTTTAAGTCTTCCCAATTCTTTGTAGCCTTTGTCAAAATTACCATCCTCATTGCTTAGTTGAGCTATAAAAAAATTAGCACTATCAAAATTGCCAATTAGATGATAAGGAATACGAATACTATCACCAGCGCAATAGGGCCCAGCTTTAACATTTCCTCTTTTAATGGCAAAATCAGTTATTTTGGCTACAAAACTATTATACAAACCAATACCAGTATCTTTAAATTTCCCTAATTCCAATTGGCGCGTAAATCGGCCACCGACAAATACTGATTTACCGCCAATTGCATCCATGGTTTCGACTTCCCCAAAAGTAGATTTCCCAGAAGTTGCCCAAAGGATATTAGCCAGTGTATCAGATTTCATTAAAAACACATCGCTTTGGTAAGTAGGTGAAATTGTGTTGCTGTCAATTAATATTTTTGAGCCCACTGTTCCTCCATAATAAAGAAAACCATCACTGAATGTAGAGTTAGTAATTTGATTAACGAAATAGGTGGAATTACTTTTATTCAAAATTTCAGGATGGTAAAACCATCTTGTTTTAAAGTTAGTAGTAATGGATGCTATATACAATTCTTTGGTATTCGAATTACTACCATCGCCCTTTGTTAGTTGTGGGATTATTTTCTTATTACCGAATCGCAAGGTATCCCTAAAATTTCCAGATAAATATAGATGCTTACCATCTGTCGTTATAGAATTTATTGTCGATTGATAAAAATTATCTATTGTAAAAGACTTTATATAATTCCCTAAAGTATCAGTTTCTAATACAAAACTACCCGACACAAACAGTGAATCAGAATTGATTAAAACATTTGAATTTGAATTTCCGCTACTAACAAAACCTGCGATGTATAATTTATTTTTCAAGCGCAATAGCTTCATTAATGAATAACCATACGAACTTGAATTAATATTTAAATAATTACTCCAAATTATCGCACCATTGTTCATGTTAACTTCACCTAAAACAACTTTATAATTGGCCCCAAAATTATAATTAGTCGACCCAATTTTCGATTTCCCCAAAGCTGCTCCTGTAAAATAGAGATGCCCTTCGGACAACATGAGATGCTGCAATTGCCAATAATCATTCACCGACTGGTCAATCTGAACCATCCATTTTAAATTGAAATTTTTGTCAAATTTTGCATAGAAATAAATGCTGGGATAATCGTGTAATTTAAAACTATCCACTGTGGCCATTGTATCAACATTGGTAATGCCAGTTAAATAATAATTACCATCTTTGTCTTTGCACATATCATAGGCATAAAAATTCCCTAGCATTTTAGCATTAAGGGTTCGACCATTACTATCTAAACGAACGATAAAACATTTATTGTAATAATCTAAACTTGTAGGGAATTTAAAAACGAAATTATCAAAACGAATGGAGTCGGGATTAAATGTTTTTTTTCCAACCAAAGTAGCAGTATTCACAAGAAAAGTAGATATGCCATTGGCTTCAGCACACAAGCCTCTCGTCTCCATATTGTCTCTCGTATAAGCACCAAAAGCCCTTTGCCACTCAAAGTTCTGGGCATTGGAAATACGAATACTAAGTAGAATAATTGAAAGTAGTATATATCTAGCCTTTACAAAGTTCACAATACGAATTTAGGGAATAAATCAATAAATGAGCACTCTTAATTTTGAGACCCCCTCTGCTATGACTGCTTGACTCAACCAATTAATTATACATAAGTCCCCCAATAACCAATAACAATTAACCCATTAACTCTC
>CANFUB010000257.1 GCA_947450015.1 Bacteroidota bacterium
AAAGTAGAAATTAGTGGGCATACCGACAACAAGGGCAATGTCAAAAACAACGAAACACTTTCTGTCAACAGGGCTTTTGCAGTAGTTACCTACTTAATGGATTTAGGCATAGAAGAAGACCGCTTAAATTATAAAGGCATGGGGCAAAAAGAACCCATTGATACGAATGCAACTGAGGAAGGCAGACTGAACAACCGCAGAGTGGAATTTAAAATATTGTCCTTGTAAAATCTCACCTTAGCGATGCTAATGTGTATTAAAAAAAGCCGCAGATTCACAGATTTCTTTAATCGCATTGACATTTTATTAATTTCAATATTTCTATTACTAACCATGCATAATCTTTTTATGCTATTTATAATCTGTGAATCTGTGGCTAATCAAGTTTTCACGCATCATGCAGCATGAAGATACTAAATTCGAAAATCTGAAAATTTCCTTAACCTGCATCAATGAAAGCGGACCTTGAATTGTGATAACTTTGTATCATAAAATTATTCAAAATGGACCGTAAAAATTTTATTAGAAAAGGTTTAATGGGCACGGGTGCTTTTGTTGCATCAACAGCCTTAGGAAGCGTTATTGTAAACGAAATTGACGAACTACAGCCGCTCGAAAAACTTCTTGCGCCCGATTCTATTTTAGGATTCAACCATTTACCAAACACCCAATCAATCATCATGGAAAATACCATCTTACACAAAGCCGACACCCGTGGCGATGCCAACCACGGTTGGTTACACAGCAAACACACTTTTAGTTTTGCCAACTACTACAATCCTGAACGCATGCATTTTGGTGCCTTGCGTGTATTGAATGACGATAGCGTTGAAGGCGGCATGGGCTTTGGCACCCACCCCCACGACAACATGGAAATTATTAGCATTCCATTAGAGGGCGACCTTGAACACAGAGACAGCATGAACAATATTGCTGTTATCAAAAATGGCGATATTCAGGTTATGAGTGCAGGTACTGGCATACAACACAGTGAATACAATAAAAACAAAGACAGCAAGGTTAAATTTTTACAGATCTGGGTTTTTCCAAATGCAAAAAATGTGACACCGCGTTACGATCAAATTACTTTGAATGCAGCCGATAGACACAATACATTCCAACAAATACTTTCTCCAAATGCGGATGATGCAGGTGTGTGGATTCATCAAAATGCATGGTTTCATTTAGCGAAATTCGACAAAGGCACTTCGAAAGAATACAGCATTAAAAGCAAAGGCAATGGCTTGTATATTTTTAATTTAAGTGGCGATATAAAAGTGGGTGAACAAGTTTTGAATGCACGCGATGGCTATGGCATTTGGGACTTCGAAAAATTGACCATCAGTGCAGATTCAGAAGCTGAATTTTTATTGATGGAAGTGCCTATGCAGTTATAAGAAATAATTATTGCATTAATCACCCAAACACCCTAACTAAAGCTTAACTTTGCAATCCGTTATAATGACAAAAACAGCCGTCACCGTTCATCCGGTGAACCAATTGATACGCGCGCGCTGGAGCGCCCGTTCTTTTTCCGAAAAACAAATTTCACAAAAAGACTTAAACACTTTATTTGAAGCTGCGAGTTGGGCCGCCAGTGCGGGCAACGAGCAACCATGGGAATATATTTACGCCAAACATGACACCCCAGGTTTCGACTTATTGTGGGATTGTTTGTTGCCGGGCAATCAGCCTTGGGCAAAAAATGCAAGTGTATTGGTAGTTGCAATTGCACGTCAATATTTTGCAGGCAATGGCAAAGCAAACATCGCTGCCTTGCACGATACAGGCATGGCGAATGCACATTTATTGCTACAAGCCACAGAAATGGAAATGGTAGCGCATCCAATAGGAGGTTTCGATCGCGACAAACTAACCCATGCACTTCAATTAAAAGTAACTGAAGCTATTGCTTGCGTTATAGCATTGGGTTATTTAGGCAGTCCCGACCAATTGGAAGAACCTTTCAAATCGAGAGAGTCGGCACCAAGAGTAAGAAACCCAGTTACAGAATTTATTAAACAAATATGACAAAAAAACAAATATTAGTCGTTGGTCGCCACCAAGACACGAATGAAAAAGTATTGCACTTGATCAATAGCAATGAACATTGGATAGGCAAAGGCAGCATTACCGACGAGAGTGCTTTGGAAATGTACCAAAATGGGACCTTCGATATGGCTTTATTGAGCGGAGGCATAGAAGTAGAAAGTGGCATTAAATTAAGAGCCGCCTTTACCGAAAAAAATCCAGATGTAGTGGTGCTTCAACACTTCGGCGGCATAGGCACCTTAGCTGCCGATATCGAAAAGGCTTTTCAATAAAGCATTGACTCCTTAAGTTTGATAGTTATTATTTTAAAACTTTTAATTATCAAATTGTCCTCTTTTATGCAAAGTCATCAAAAAAATTCAGGCTTACTTGAATTGTGTCTGGTGCTAATTTTCAAAGGTCTTTTTTTTTTATACTAAAGAAAGTTTATCGTCATCTTTCAAAATGAAATATACTAAATTGCCCATTGATTAGTTAACCTATTAATTATTCAAAAGCCAATGTATATGCGTACACCCCTCCTTATTATTTTATTCGCAAGCCTATTATTAGCTTGCAACAATGCCAAAGCTCCTGAAGCGGCTAACTTTAAATCGCCGGTTCAAGCCATTGAATCTAAAGCCATGTACGCAGCACCTGCCCCTATGGAGGCTAGCGCAGCACCCGAGAATCCAAGTCCCAATGCAACAGGCGAGCCCATTCCTGCGCAAGCGCAAACTGCGCCTTCAACAGTTCAAAAGAAAATCATTAAGGACGGCACCATGCGGATTAAAACTGCAGACATGCCTGCTTCGAAAAAAAGATTTGATGCCCTTTTAAAATCTTTGAATGCCTATTATGAATTAGAAGATTTACAAAACAACGATGCAGAAATTCGCTATGAATTAAAAATAAGAATCCCTGCCGAAAATTTCGAAAAACTGATTACAAGTATTGAAGGTGGTGGTGATGAAATTACTGGCAAAAACATTCAAGCCCGCGACGTAACAGAAGAATTTTTAGATATAGCTACACGACTTGAAAACAAACGCGTGTACATGAAACGCTACCAAGAGCTATTGGGCAAGGCACAAAAGATAGAAGATATTTTAGCGATTGATGAAAACATTCGCACCCTGCAAGAAGAAATTGAAAGCTCCGAAGGCCGACTCAAATATCTGAACGATCAAGTGGCTTTTAGCACGCTGAATGTGACACTTTTTAAAACCAAAGACTTTGTTTACAAACCCCAAGAACAAGATAAATTTACAGAGCGTGTAAAAAGTGCTTTTAGCAATGGCTGGTCTATGCTCGTTAATTTGATCATTGGATTATTCGGCATTTGGCCATGGTTAATCTTGTTTTACATTGCCTATCGCATCATTAAAAAATTAATTAAAAACAAACCAACGGCTAAATAAAATGGAAGCGAAACCTATTTCCGCATTTAAATTATTACAACTTGTCATAGCCTTGCTTGTGTTATCAACGCTTATTTTCTTTCTGTTATTATTCTCTAATGGCAGTTTTACCGACTTGTTGATTTTTAGCAGTCTCCCTGTTATAGCAGCCTTTGTAATTTCTATAATAGGCTTGATCAAAGGCCTGCGTTTCAAAGCCACCAAAACCAACGACCAACGCAACAACACCTTTGCTATCATTGGTCACCTTATTTTTATTTTAGGCATTTGTACCGCCATGGTCATTGCAGGCATGGAACTTACTAAATTTCTGTAAAATGGATCAACAGACTCAACCCATCCGACTCTCCAACCCTTGCCCCATGTTGCTTGCAAGAATGAAAAACGAGGGACCTGACTATTATTGCAAATCGTGTTCTAAAGTGGTGAGAGACTATAGCGATAAATCAATTGAAGAAATTATTGCAACTTTTCAACCAGGCACTTGTGGTATATTTAATCCAGAACATGTGCAACCTAATCCTAGTATGCCTTATCAAAGACGCTTTCTTTTTTATGGCTTAACCTTACTATCATTTTTCGGATTCAATGTAAAACCTTTGCAGTCGCAAACCACCACAACAAAAAAAGATTCTATTAGCATTTCAATCTCTCCTAGGGCTGTAGTGATTAGTGATTCGGATACTGTTAAAACGAATACCTCAAGCAAACCTATTAAAAAAGAAAAAAAGAGTTTGTTTAGAAAGAAGAAAAAAGTGAGAGAATTTAAACCTATTGGTTGCCCTGATTTCTAATTCTCCTGAGTTCTCAAACAAATTTCCTCAATCATAACAATTGCTTCATCTTTTCCATTTGGCAATCCCATGAAATAAAATGTACTTTTGCCTTTATGTTTGATGCTATCAAAAAACAAATTCCAAATGCCTTTACCCTTGGAAATTTAA
>CANFUB010000258.1 GCA_947450015.1 Bacteroidota bacterium
ATTCAAATGTATTATTTCCTTTTGTTTGGAGTCTAAAAAGTTATAAATATAAAACCTTTGCTTTTATGCCATTTTACAGTAAAGGACAAGCAACGGATAGCAGCAGAAAACATTTAGCAATAACACCTTTGTATTGGCAATTCAAGGAAACCGACGAAGTAAAGCGGTACTTGTTTCCGATTTGGTATTATTCGAAAACCAAGCACAAAACGGCCAATACGCTCTTTCCGATTTGGTGGAGCAGAACAGAAAACGATAGAAAAGCAAGGGTCTTGTTCCCCCTGTATTGGAGCTATCACAACCATTTAAATTCAAAATATGCTTCACATAAACGTGTACTGTTTCCTTTGTATTGGAAAACAACAAATAACAAAGACACCAATACCGTTATTTTCCCATTGAGCTTCTCCTATAAAAACAATATAAAGAAAACCTATACTTTTTTTCCAATCTATTTAAGTAGTTATAATCGCAAAGAAAAAGTGACGACCAGGGCCATTACACCCTTGGCTTGGCATTACAAATCACCTATTAAAACAGTTAGTACTCTATTTCCAGTATTTCTCTACAAAAACAAAAAGATTGATACCTGCAATCATAAAACAACACTTATTTTTCCACTTTACTTCCGCGACAACAACACCTACACAAGCATAAAACAAACAGGTATTACGCCCTTTATTTGGAGCTATAGAAGCGAAACAAAAACTTCAACAACGCTATTTCCTATTTACTTTTATGCCAAGCTTACCATTGATTCAAACATTTATAAGTCACGCATACTTTTTCCCATTTACTTTAGAAGGAATACGCCAAATCAAAAAAACACGGTGCTATTCCCATTGGTCTACAGTTTCAAAAACAATTATTACAATAGTTTTACTTTCTTTCCACTCATAAGTACTGGCAAAAGTTTGTACAATGCCAATCGCCATTTTGCATTCACACCGCTGTTTTGGAATGTGTATCACAAGCACAAACATACGGTGACTTTAGTGCCGCTATTCAGTTATTCAAAAGACCAATACGAACGAAAAAACTTTCACATCTTATACTTTTTGTATAACCAATCAACCACACCTGCTGAAAAAAGAATTAGTTTTTTATGGCCATTGTGTGAATATGAAAAAGACAGTACTGTTAAATCTTTCCGATTCGCACCGCTTATCTGGTATAAAAAAACCACCAATCTGAAATACAATGCCGTGCTTCCTTTTTATTATTACAGAAAGACCGAAAGTGCTAAACAATTCAACCTTCTATGGCAATTGTACACCCATCAAAAAGACACCAATGGACTGCGAAAAAACAGCTTTCTATTCAAGACACTCATCGTCAATAAATTTCCCAACAATGGTTATGAGTACCGCTTTCTATACAAGGTGTATTCACATGTAAAAAAGGAAGGTAAAAAAGAATTGAGCATTTTTCCATTTTATTACCAACAAAGTGATAGCGCCAGCGGTAGCTCATCAAAATCGTATTGCTTTGCTTTGTATATCAAATTCAAACGCCCTATTCCCAACACCGTTTACTTCTATGAAGAAGAAAAAATACTGTGGTTTATCCGTCTTCGATCGAACTATAAAAGTTTAAAAGCAAGGGGCATCATTAAAGAAAAACCGTAACTAAAGTTTTTCAAAATGTGAGGTGAAATGTCTTAGAAATTTCGGCTCTTTTGTGATTTTATACCCTTTTACTTGGTCTTTGGTTTTAAATATTTCTTCGAATACTTCTATTACATAATCGACATGCGATTGGGTATACACTCTGCGCGGCATCGCTAGTCGCACCAGCTCTTGAGGCGCAGGAATTAATTGAGCTTTGGCATCATATTTTCCAAACATCACCGACCCAATTTCAACACTGCGAATACCGCCAATTTTATACAATTCGCAAACCAATGCTTGTCCAGGATATTCGTGAACAGGGATATGAGGATAGAGCGCTTTTGCATTGACATAAACTGCATGACCACCCACAGGATAAATAATAGGCACACCACATTTTTGAATATGTTCACCCAAGTATTGTGTGCTTGAAATTCTATAGTGTAAATAATCGGCATCGAACCCTTCTACTAATCCAACAGCAAGTGCTTCCATATCTCTACCCGATAACCCTCCATAGGTAGAAAAGCCTTCGGTGATAATCAGCAATTGCATGCAGGCCTCTGCGAGTGTTTCGTTTCTCAAGGTTAAAAAACCGCCCATGTTCACCAAGGCGTCTTTCTTCGCACTCATGATAGAGGCATCGGCCAATGCAAACATTTCTTGAGCAATGGCTTGGTATGTTTTATTTTGATAGCCCGCTTCGTCTCTATGAACAAAGTAACTGTTCTCGGCAATGCGACAACAATCGAGTACCATTAAAATATTGTATTGTTTACAAATGCGACTCACTTCCTTTGCATTTTCCATGCTTACTGGCAAACCACCACCACTGTTATTGGTAACTGTAAGAATAACTGCGGCAACATTTGCAGCGCCATGTTCTTGGATTAGCGTTTCTAATTTGCCGGTATCTAAATTGCCTTTGAAAGGATAACTTGAATCAAAATTTTTTGCTTCTTCAACTGGTATGTCAATGGCAGTGGCACCACTAAATTCTATGTTCGCACGTGTGGTATCGAAGTGGGTATTGCTGATAAAATATTTGCCTTTGCCACCTAGGTGCGTATACAAAATTTTCTCTGCTGCGCGCCCTTGGTGCGTAGGTAAAATATGCGGCATACCTGTTAGGTCGTGAATTGCCTTTTCAAGTTTAATCCAACTTTTGGCGCCCGCATAAGATTCATCGCCTTGCATCATGGCGGCCCATTGATTGACACTCATGGCCGAGGTGCCGCTATCGGTTAATAAATCGATAATGACTTGATCGGCATTCAGCAAAAAGGGATTGTAATGGGCATCCTTTAAAAATTGTTCCCTTTCTTGAGGGCTGCTCATTTTTATGGCTTCAACAGATTTTATTCTGAAGGGTTCAATGATGGTTTTAAATTGCATGAAAGAAAAATAAAATTACCATTTAGCACCTGGATGTGCCCTTTGTAAAAACTGCATTTCTGCTAAAATATGGCCAAGGTATTCGGTGTGCATCCCGTTGATACCACCTGTGATTACATTACCTAATTCGGGTATTGCAATATTAGCTGCATCTAAGACATGCGAAATTTCTGCCTTCCACAATGGATAAATATCTTTTAAGCTAAAGCCTAAGCCTTGGGTAATTAATACTTTATCAGTTTCATTCATTTCGAATAAATCATCGGTATAACGCCAAAGTTCATTGATGGCATCTTGGGTGCGCATATTGCTTTCTTCGGTACCTTTACCAAAACGAATGATCCATTCGCTGCTGTGCCTGAAATGGTATTTTACTTCTTTCAAACCTTTAGTAGCAAGCGCCACTAATTTTTCATCGCGACTATTCAACAAGGCTTCATACAAATGTTTTGCATAGGTTGCAAATAACATTTGACGCACCATGCTACAGGCAAAATCACCATTCGGTTGTTCAACCAATAAGTGGTTAAAGTACTCGCGCTCGCTTCTTAAGAAAGCGAGTTCATCAACATTTTTTTCGCCATTTAATTCACTTGCGTATTCATAAAAATCTTCGGCCTGACCTAGCAAATCGAGTGATATGTTGGTCATGGCTAAATCCTCTTCCAATATAGGACCGCAGCTACACCATTCGGCCAAACGCTGAGCTAAAATTAAATTATCATCTGCCAAACGCAGTGCATAATTGTATAATGCTTCTTTGGTTGTCATAATTAAAATGTTTAAATATTTTTAGCGCCTTCTGGCATTTTATAAAATGTAGGATGTCTGTATATTTTGTCATCTGAAGGGTCAAAAAATTCTGCTTCCTCTTCGACCGTAGTGGCTGCTATGCTGCTCGATGGCACCACCCAAATAAGGCGTCCTTCGCCTCTTCTTGTATAAATATCGCGGGCGTTTTGCAAGGCCATGTTTTTGTCAGATGCGTGAATACTGCCTTCGTGTTTAAAAGGACTACCTCCTTTTTGAATAAATACTTCCCATAAAGGAAGTTGATCATTGTTATTTTCCATTGTATTTATTTTTTTAAGATTGTTATATATTTTAAAGACATGTTGCCGACTGCATAGCATTTATTTTTTCTGAATAAGCCAAAACTGCTTGCCTTACCCATTGGCCTTCGTTGTGATATTTGATATGGTGTGCCATGCGTTTGTGATTGCAAAGACCATTGCCTTTAACCACATTCCAAAACTCATCCCAATTAATGGCGCCTATTTCCCAGTGCTTGCTTGATTCATTAAATTTCAAATCTTTATCGGGCACCGTTAAGCCAATGACATAAGCTTGGTCGACTGTTTTATCAATAAATTTTTGACGCAAATCATC
>CANFUB010000259.1 GCA_947450015.1 Bacteroidota bacterium
AATAGTAAACTAGGTTGACTAATTTCATGACCGCTTTGTAATTGAACGAAGGCATCTAATTGGTAATTCACCTTTTCAAAATTTAATAAACCATATAATTTTTGAGCAGTAAATGGAATAAATGGTTCCATCCACCAAGCCAAGTGGGCTGCTATTTGTAAGCCATGAAACATCACAGTATCAGTTCTTGCTTGGTCTGTTTTTACAGTTTTCCAAGGTTCGTTGTCGGCCAAATATTTATTACCAGCACGTGCAATGTTCATCATCTCAAATAAAGCTTCTCTAAATTTAAAGTGCTCAATGTTCTCGGTGATTGCTGTTTCACAACGTTTTATTTCTGTAATTAGATCTGTTTCCTTTTCTGTAGGCGCAACATTCACAGGTACCTTTCCTTCATAAAACTTATGGGTTAATACTGCTACCCTATTAATAAAATTACCCAAAATAGAAACCAACTCGCTATTATTTCTGGTTTGAAAATCTTTCCAACTAAAGTCTGCATCTTTGGTTTCGGGCGCAATGGCTGTTAATACATATCTCAAGACATCTTCCTGACCAGGAAAAGTTTTAAAATAGTCTTCCATTTCAACACTCCATTTTCTACTGGTGCTCATTTTATCGCCTTCTAAATTTAAAAATTCGTTGGCTGGTACATTGTCGGGCACAATGTATTTACCTGTAGAATGTAACATGGCGGGGAATATAATGCAATGAAAAACGATATTGTCTTTCCCTATAAAATGTAACAAACGGGTGGTATCGTCTTGCCACCAAGTTGCCCAATCATCGGCCTTTACATTTTTTAAAGTCGTATTTTGTGGATAGGTATATTCTGTTTTGCCTTCACCCAATTCTTTAAATAGGGCTTTTGTAGCCGATATATAACCAATCGGTGCATCGAACCATACATAAAGTACTTTGCCTTCTGCATCTTTCAGTGGCACTTTCACACCCCAATCTAAGTCGCGGGTCATGGCGCGGGGCGACAAACCACCATCAATCCAACTTTTGCTTTGTCCATATACATTGGTTTTCCAATCATTCTTATGGCCTTCTACCAACCATTCTTTTAACCACTCCTCTTGGTTCTGCAAGGGCAAATACCAGTGTTTGGTGGCTTTTAATACAGGCTTGTTGCCCGAGATGGTTGAAACAGGGTTAATCAAATCAGTTGGATTTAATGACTTACCGCATCTTTCACACTGATCGCCAAAGGCATTCTCATAGCTGCAATTTGGGCAAGTACCTTTAATGTATCTATCTGCTAAGAAGGTTTGATTTTCTTCATCATAATACTGTTCACTCACTTCTTCGGTGAATAATCCCTTTTCATACATTTCCAAGAACATGGCTTGCGCAGTTTCATGGTGCAGTTGCTCACTTGTTCTATGGTATACATCAAATGCGATACCCAATTGCTCAAAATTGCTTTTCAAAAGGGCGTGGTACTTATCAATCATTTGCTGAGAAGTGATGCCTTCTTTCTTTGCTTGAATCGGAATAGCGGTACCATGTTCATCACTTCCGCACACAAAAATTACTTCTTTGCCTATGTTTCTTAAAAATCTAACATAAATATCGGCAGGCAAATAAGCCCCAGCAATATGACCAATATGTTTCGGTCCATTGGCGTATGGCAAGGCGGCAGTAACTAATGTGCGTTTAAATTCTGACATGAAATAAGGTAATTTTGGGGCAAAGATAATACGTGAATGAGCACCGTATTAAATTATTTTAAATATATTCTGAGAAACTATTTGTAAAAAAGAAAAGAAAATTTACCTTTGCAACCCTATTGCGATTTATTGCCCGATCGTCTAATGGCAGGACGACTGTTTTTGGTGCAGTCTATGTTGGTTCGAATCCAGCTCGGGCAACTTACCATAGAAAAAATCAAGGTTGTGTCTATATTAAATAAAGTAAAAATCTTCAGCGGTTCAGCCTCTTATCATTTGGCTAAAAAAATCGCGGACCATTACGGAAGCCCGCTTGGAGAATTAACCATCAAAAAATTTAGCGATGGTGAAATGCAACCAAGTTTTGATGAATCTATCCGTGGTTGTGAAATCTTCATCGTTCAATCGACTAACCCTCCAGGTGACAATTTATTGGAGTTGTTGTTAATGATTGATGCGGCAAAAAGAGCTTCAGCCAATTCTATCACAGTGGTAATACCATATTATGGTTATGCCCGCCAAGATAGAAAAGACAAACCACGAGTTTCCATTGGCAGTAAAATGATTGCCGACGTATTAAGTGCCGCAGGTGCTAATCGCGTTATCACAATGGATTTACACGCGCCTCAAATTCAAGCCTTCTTTAATATGCCAGTGGATCACTTAGATTCTTCTGTTGTATTTATTCCTTATATCAAATCATTGAACCTAGATAAGTTAATGATTGCTGCTCCAGATGTTGGAGCTAGTAACAGAAACCGTGAATATGCCAAAGCTTTGGGATGTTCGATGGTGATTTGTGATAAAGAAAGAAGAAAAGCCAATGAAATTGCTAGCATGACCATTATTGGTGATGTTACAGGAATGGATGTTGTATTAGTAGATGATTTAATTGATACCGCAGGCACCCTTTCAAAAGCAGCTAAATTAATAAAAGACAATGGTGCACGTTCGGTAAGAGCCGTATGTACCCACCCTGTTTTAAGTGGCAAAGCTTACGAAAATATTGAAAACAGTGTTCTTGAAGAACTGATTGTTTGCGATACCATTCCTATGCAACATGCCTCACCAAAGATTAGAGTTTTATCAGTTGCCCCTCTAATCAGTAAAGCCATCAGAAATATCCACGAACACGGTTCTGTAAGTTCCTTGTTCAAGCTTGATAATAGTTTCCAACCCAATTTAATTTAAAGAAAAATGAAGACAGTAGCATTGACTGGCGAGTTTAGACCTTCGTTAGGAACGAAGGACGCCAAAACGTTGAGAAACGAAGGTAAAGTTCCATGTGTATTATACGGAGGAGGTGAAGTACTTCACTTTTTCGTTTATGCACCAGATTTTAATGCCCTCGTTTACACTCCAAACACTTACAAAGTGCAATTAACCATCGAAGGCAAAAAGTATCTTGCAGTATTGCAGGATATGCAATTTCATCCAGTAAACGAAACCATTCTGCATGCAGATTTCTTAGCTGTTGATGAAAACAAATCTGTAGTGGTATCTATTCCAATTAAAGTAACAGGTAACTCACCAGGTGTTAGAGCCGGTGGTAAGTTAATTCAAAAGATCCAACGTTTGAAAGTACGTGGAACAATTAACAAAATCCCTGATGCAGTAATCGTACCTATCGACGGCCTTGACATCGGACAGTCTATTAAAGTAAAAGACTTAGATGTTAACGGTATCGAAGTATTAGATGCAAAAGAAAACGCAGTAGTTTCAGTTAAAATAACTAGAAACGTTGTAGTTGCTCCTGCAGATGCTAAAAAATAATTAATTTTATTAACCCAATAAAAACCTCACTTCATGTGGGGTTTTTTTATGCCCTAGCCTTTGCGCTTAGCCCTTGGATGGTATAAGGCAATGGTCTCTTTTAAAAACTTGCGATCTAAATGCGTGTAAATCTCTGTTGTAATAATGCTCTCGTGCCCTAACATTTGTTGCACCGCCCTTAAATCGGCCCCGCCCTCAACCAAACTAGTGGCAAAGGAGTGCCTAAAGGTATGCGGACTAATATTCTTCTGAATGCTCGCTTTGACCGCCAAGGTTTTAATTAATTTGAACACTGATATGCGACTCAAGCCATTGCCGAAATGGTTGAGAAACGTGGTATCAGTATACTTTTTATTGACTTTTAAATGCAACCTGGTTTCGTTAATGTAAATGCCAAGTACTTTTAATACCGATTTAGCAATGGGCACCAAACGCTCCTTATTGCCTTTGCCATGCACCTTGATAAATTCTTCTTGAAAATAGATTTCTGAAATGTTTAAGCCTACCAATTCGCTAACCCGCAAGCCGCAACCATAAAGGGTTTCGATAATGGCCTTGTCCCTATGCCCCATGGGTTTCGTAAGATCGATTTGTGCCAACATTTTATCGATTTCATCCTTACCCAATACCTCTGGTAATTTGCGCGCCAACTTGGGTAATTCTAAATTTTGGGTAGGATCATTGCTCAATACATCTTCAAGTAACAAAAATTTGTAAAAGGCTCGCAGGCCGCTAATCATGCGGGCTTGACTGGTAGCAGCCACCCCAATTTTGGTGAGTGAATTTACAAATTGAAGCAAATGACTGTACTCCACTTGCAAAGGACCAACAGGGGTTGTGTTGGCAATTAAAAAATTTTCGAATTTTAAAACATCGTGCAAATAAGCTTCAATGCTATTGGCCGACAAGGATTTTTCTA
>CANFUB010000260.1 GCA_947450015.1 Bacteroidota bacterium
ATCAAACATGATTTGTTAAATACCATTCGCGAAAACGAAAGATTAGATGCCACAACTTTTATAGAAAATTGCATAGCAGATGGTAAAAAGGTAGTGTCCTATCCTCTGCTTTCCTATTGGTTAGACATAGGCAAACACGAAGATTTTCAGAAGGCACAAACAGATGTTTTACAACTTATAAAATGAACTTATTCCTAATTCCTGCAAGAGGTGGTTCCAAAGGTTTACCTGGTAAAAACATCAAACCATTGAGCGGCAAACCACTCATTATCCATTCACTTGAATTTGCTCATCAATGTAAAAATGAAGAAGATATTGTTTTGTTGTCTACTGATGATATTGAGATTAAAGCGGTTGCTGAACAATATGGATTCACGGTTCCTTTTTTAAGACCCGTTGAACTGGCTTCTGACACAGCATCAGTTGAAGAAGCAATTCACTTTGCAATTGAGGAATACAAAAAACTAGGGCTTACTTTTAATAAAATAATTCTATTACAGCCAACTTCTCCCTTCCGAAACTTGCAACATTACAAGGACATGTTAGCAATGCACAATGGTGAAACTGAAATGGTGGTGAGTGTCTCATTGAGTAAACAAAATCCTTATTTTAATCTTTTTGAAGAACAAGCAAATGGATACTTAGCCTTATCTAAGAAAAGTGATTATGCAAGAAGACAGGATTGCCCTGACGTATACCAATACAATGGCAATATCTATATTATTGATGTAAATGCACTGGTTGAAAAAAATCGCGTAGTATATTTCGATAAAATAAAGAAATACGTGATAGGACTAGAGTATGCAATTGATATTGATACAGAATTAGATTTTAAATTTGCAGAAGAAATAGCAAAAAACAACAATGGATAAAAGTTTTAATGCCTCTTACACCGACTACTGGGCCGACCGTGTGAAACAACTTTCTGACGGAACAAAAATTGCGGATGATGCCATTGTTGAACTTTTTTTGCCACTCTTAAAACTCGATAAAAATGATTGGCTCTTAGACATGGGCTGCAGTTATGGCCGTTTTTTTCCTTTGCTTTCCAAATATTCTAACCATGTAGTTGGCATCGATATTGAAGCTAGCGCCATTGAAAGAGCTTCTGAATATGAATACCAAGCGTTAGCGGTTGGCGCATTAGAGAATTTGCCTTTTTCAGATGAAAGTTTTGATAAGGCTTTTTGTTGGGCTACCTTCGATTGTACTGAGCAAGAACAAGCCTTGCTAGAAGCCAATAGAATTTTAAAGCTGGGTGGTACCTTGTTATTAACTGGAAAAAATATTGAGTATCCTGTTGATGATAATGTGGCCTTCATTGCCGAACGCAATGCAAAACTCAAAGCCTTTCCTAATCATTTCACAGATATCAAAAAATTATATGGGTTAGCCAATCAATTTGGCTTCGAGATGGTTGAAGGTTTTGCCTTTAAATACCGCGGAGATTTTGGTTTAGCAAAAGCTTTACCTGTTGATGAAACCATTTTAAATGAGCCCTTTTATGAGTATTTGCTCATATTAAAAAAAGTGGGACCGCACCATCAACTATCTGATCTAATATGTGATACATTTTCTCGCACTGCTAAAAAATTTGGAGAAAATGAAGGCTATACGGATTTGATTGAATTTTTTAAAATGCACCAAGAAAAACATGGTATATAAATGATGAATAAACCAACTGTACATATTGTTCACCATGTGGATACCGAAGGGCCCATGTGCGAGCCTTTAGATGAATTATTTGAGCGCATAGCGAATACATTAGGTTACCCAATAGATTTAGCCCCTAGTAAGGAAAATTTACAATTGCTACAATCGAAAGCCTATGTTTTTGTGAATACTGAAATTGATCAGCTTCTCAAAAAATTAATAGATCCGAAACTTCTTAATTTCAAAAATACGTGGGAAGAAGTAGATGAAATGTTGGATAGAATTTTGGTGCCAGCCTACAGAGACAAATTCAAGGACAGTTTTGGAAAAGGTTGGATTTACAATTGGCATTTGCTCGATCATGTCGGTTTTGAAACCAATCCCAGATATAGAATATTAGGTTATAGTGGTATTTTCAATTTGTATAAAACCAAACTTGAAAAACTGAATATTCAACAAGATGCACTGCAATGGCACTTCCATCCAATACCATTTAATATGGCAGCGCATACCAGTGCTATTTCCTACATGAACAGCGCTTATGAATTGCAGCAGGTAATGTGCAGAAGATTGATTGACCACAATTGGTTTCCAGTGGTGAACCGCGCAGGCTTCCATACTGTAAGACCAGATATTAATTGGTGGTTAGAGCAATGGTTGCCGTTCGATGCTAGCAATCAAGCCATGACAACAGATAACACAGGGTTTAATGATAATATCAATGGTCGTTTTGGCGATTGGCGTGGAGCACCTGATGATTGGAGCTTATACAATCCTGACTTATACGATTGGCGAAAAAAAGGCACACTGAAACGCACAATTTCAAGATGTTTAAATATGAACACGCGCTTCAGAAACATTGATAGCCATGAATTGAGCCGTGCTTTCAAACTAGCCGAAACTTCTGGTAAAGATGTTTATGTTGGAATTACCAACCACGATTTTAGAGAAATGTCTGTTGAAATCGAATCATTTTATGATTTATTAAAATCGGTTGCAATTAACTTTAACAATGTCAATTTTGCGTTTTCAGATACCATTACCGCTTTCAGAAATGCAATAGGATATACGGAAGAGGAAGTGGTAAACAATAAACTTGATTTTAAATTAGAATTAAATGGTGATACTTTAAAAATTCAAGTGATCAATGGCGAACTGTTTGGAGCCCAGCCCTTCATTGGCCTTTTAACAAAAGATGGCAGATACTTGACAGACAACTTCAACTGGGGTGAGCCAGATAGTCAATCTTATTTTTATACTTTTGATTTTCTTACCATACCGCTAGAAAACTTGAAAACAATAGCCGTTGCTTCGAATGATAAATATGGTAATACCTGTATTAGAAGGATTGATTTATGAGCGAACAGGTAGACATATTAAATTTTGAATTTTCCACTAGAGGTATCAGGGATATTGGTATTGTTGAGCCTTCACTTTCCTACCTAGAATTAAAATACAAACTTAAAATTGTTAGGGCCTGTATCTCCGATAATTTTTGTGCACTTATAAAAAAATACAAACCAAGTCTTATTGTTACCTCAAATGGTATAGGAACCGTTAACCATCATGAAATGGTTAAGTACGCCAGTTTGAAAGGTATTAAAGTGATTACCTTCATCTCTGAAGGTGATATGGTAGACATAAAGGAAAATGTAGAAATACTCTTTTGGGGCAACAACAAAGATAAAGTTTTTTACGAACACGCTAACTTGCAATGGTCTGAAAAAAACATTCAACTCATCTTAAAACACATTAAAGAAGCGAAAGATTACAATTTGTTTTGCGCTGGTGGCACTGGCTTCGACCGCTATCAGTTTTTACCATTAAAGTCGAAGTCGGTATTTTATAATCAATACCCGCAATTCAAAAATTATAAAAAAATAATAGGATTGGCTGGATTTCCATTCTACTTTTTTCTAAGTGATTTATATAAAAAAGATGGGCAATGGAATAATATGCACCTCGATCACGATGCCTGTGATACCATGGCCGCCCAAAAAGAACCCCTGCGTTTAATGTACCATGAACTTGTTAAAAACAATCCTGATACATTGTTCATTTTAAAATACCATCCTTCAGATATCATGCAAGAATTGAGTGAATTTTATCAGCTCAATCAATATGAAAATACCCTTTCTATTTTCAGAGAAGAAAATATTGACGATGTTATTAATATTTCGGATTTATGGATAGGCTTCGAATCAACTACTTGTTTAGAGGCTTGGTTAATTGGCAAAACAACCTTCATAGCCAACCCCGAGAACGTTCCTTTTGTGCGCTCTATAATTTCTTCTTGTAGTCCACATTATGGCAGTTATGAAAGCTTAAATGCTGCCATCAAAGCTTTTTTTGAGAGTGGTCATTCAAATGATTTTGAAGTATTAAAGCCCGAAAGAGACCATGCAATCAGTCAAGTTATTGGATTTGGCGATGGCCTAAATCACAAGCGTGCAGGTGATTTTATTTATAACGCCCTTGGTGAAAAGAGTAAAGCGCGCAAAGAAGACACAGATTTTATTGCTGCCATTGAAAAAAAATATGCAAGCATGGATTTTAGAAAAAAATTGAGAAGCATGCTTTACAAAACACCGCTCATATTCATTCCTAAAATAAAAAAAGAGTATTTGAAAGATCAGCAGAAAGCCAATGAATTTACGACCGAAAAACGCGAAGCTTTTGCTAATTTATACCGAAATTCGTTGAT
>CANFUB010000261.1 GCA_947450015.1 Bacteroidota bacterium
CCTAAAATAGGAAAAATGAATAGTGCAACAGAGTTTAAAATAAACACGGTTCCTAATGCAACACTCATCTGCTTATCATCGGCTTTTAAGATTGGCGATACAGCTGCGATAGCGCTTCCCCCGCAGATGGCAGTACCACTCGAAATTAAATAGGAGATTTTGTATTCTATTTTCAACCATTTGCCGATTAACCAACCCGCTACCATTGTAATTACAATTGAAAAAATAGTAAAGTAGAGTCCTTCCTTTCCAGCAGCAATAGCATGGTGTAAATTCATGCCAAAGCCCAAACCTACCACTGATATTTTAAGCAACCAACCCGTGGCTTTGCTGTTCCATTTTAAAAATGGATGACCAACAGTTTGGGCCATAATAAAACCAATTAATAGGGCAAGAGGTGGGTCAATAAAGGGCGTACAGCAGAGTAAAAGTATTACAACAAATACTAACTTTTTAGAAGTTTCGTTTAATTTTAATGACATTTAGTTTACTGATAAGGAAGTGATTAGCCTCTTATCAAGTTGGGGCAAATATAGTAAAATCAATTATATAGCGAATTCTTTATAAAGAATACCGCTTTTAAGAATTCTTTAATTTACAGTAAAGAAGGCAAAAATTATAATCAGGTGTTTGATGGATTAATAACCCCAAACCATCATAAAATCGCCAATGATTAAAAAAAATAAATCATGATGTGAGTGATAACTATTTTTATTTATTTGACCCATACCACGGCCATTTATTTCAGGTTTTTTGATGGTATTTTCAACTTCAAAATTTACACTTAAATGATCGATGAAATCCAATTCTTTTTTCGCGTAAATTTTATAAAGCACTTCTTTTCCTCCCCATACTAAATGATGTGCTAATGTTTCCTCTAATGGCACACTGTCATTAGGTGTATGAAATTTATGAGCGATGCCACGAATACTTTCTCTAATGATTTCAATATCAATTCCAACAGCTTGACCATTCATGTCAATTATACAAGCAACCATATGTTTAGAATGACTGAACGAAACTGCTATTGGACTGTTGTCCAAGTATGGCTTGCCATAAATATCTTTTGTTAAATTCAAGTGGGCATCATAACCCAATAAATGGTTTAGTAGAATTTGGGAAACTGCGGTTTCAATATTGCGTTTTTTTGAATAATCTTCTCTAGGAACAAAATTATATTTGGCAAAAAGATCTGCTTCAGATTCGGTTATTTGCCAAACAGCTAGTTTCTTTGCAGTATCAATTGTTTTTTCAAATATTAATGGCATGTCAATACAAGTAGCGAAGGTAAGAAATTTTACGGGACATAGCCAAGCTGTATACACCCTCTGTGCAAGCAATGAAAATGATATTTTTTATAGCGCTGGTGCAGATGGAATGGTTGTAAAATGGCAACTAAATGAGCCAGATGGTGAATTGATCATACGATTTCTTCATGCAATTTATTGTCTTTATCAATTTGATGATATGCTATTTTGTGGCGGAAGCAAAGGTGAATTAACAATCTTTAATCTTAAAACAAAGTCAATTGTTCGTCAAATTAACTTAGAAACGCACGCTATTTTTGATATTGTATATTGGAATAATCAAATAATTGTAGGGAATAAAATTGGCCAATTAATAATTTTAAATTTAAATTGGGAGATAGCATCTCAACTCCAAATCTCTACCCATAGCATTAGAAAATTGATTCCTAATAATGATAATTTATTTATAACAGGAAGCGAAGGCATGATTTGGACTTTACGCAAAGATTTCGAAATAGTGGCGGCCATCAAAGGGCATGATCAATCCATTTTTGCAATGGCGTATCATAGCCATACTAAAACACTTTACACTGGCGGGAGAGATGCAACTTTAAAAATTTGGAATGAATTTGAGCTTTCAAATACAATTAATGCACATTGGTTTCATATCAATTATATTGCCTTGAATTCTTCACAAGATTATTATGCAACTTGCAGTCTTGATAAATCCATTAAAATTTGGAATACACAAAACAACGCCTTATTGAAGGTAATTAACAACGAAAAATATGAGGCCCATCAATCTTCTGTCAATAAAATTTTGTGGATTGGAATAAACAGATTTATTTCGTGCAGTGATGACCGCATGATTATGTGCTTTGAAATACAACAAAAATGATACTTACAGACCAACAAATTTTAGATGAAATTGAAAACGGCAATATTTTAATTGAGCCGTTTCGCCCAGAATGTTTAGGAACCAACAGCTACGATGTGCATTTAGGCCGTTATTTAGCAACATACAAGGACAGGGTTTTAGATGCCAAAGGTCATAACAAAATCGACCATTTTGAAATACCGCAAGAAGGTATTGTGTTACATCCAGGTACACTTTACTTAGGTGTTACCGAGGAATATACCGAAACCCATGCACACGTGCCTTTTCTTGAAGGTAAGAGTAGTACTGGTAGATTGGGTATCGATATTCATGCTACCGCTGGTAAAGGTGATGTAGGTTTTTGCAATACATGGACCTTAGAAATTAGTGTTTCGCAACCAGTGCGTGTTTATTTTGGAATGCCGATTGGCCAATTAATTTATTTTGTAATTGCTGGTGAGGTTAAGACCATGTATAACAAAAAGAAAAATGCCAAATACAGTGCTCGTACCATTAAGCCTGTTGAAAGTATGATGTGGAAGAACAAGTTCTAATTGATTCTAATTTTAATCAATTTTAAATGTCAAATAACAAGGAAATATTTAAGGCCTTAAAACAATTAAATGAGGCTTTAGGTGCATCGATTAGCGAAGCTGAAAATTCAGAGAACATTTCCTTTTTTAAGGAAAGCATTAAGCAAGCAGCCATTCATTTATTTTCTCAGGCCCAACTCATCAATGTTGCTCCTCCTGTCAAATCACCAGTTGAGATAAAAATTATCAAACCCGAGGCAACTATTGAAGATACAATAGCTGTTGCTGAACCACCAAAACCAGCGCTTGTTCCAATTCAGGAACCAATCGTTGAAAAGGCAGCACCTGTCATTAACATTCCAGTTGCTAAGAATGAAGTAAAAGTTACTGAAATAATTAAAGAAGAAATTGCAATAACAGCACCTCCAGTCATTGAAAAGGAGGAAACACCTATTGAGCAGAAAACGGCGATTAACAACCAAGTACCATCCTTGGTAAAACAAGAAGAAATTGATTTGGATGAAGCAACTGTTAATGGGAAAATTGCAAAATACAAGCAACCGACAATTAACTTAGCAGATAAGTTAAAAGATACACCAATTCAAGAGCTTGTAAAAGCCATATCCATTAGCAAAAAATTTGAGTTTATTAATGAATTGTTCAAGGGCAATGCCGATGCCTACAAGGCTTGCATTTCTGCAGTTGAATCAGCAGGTTCATTTGAAGCTGCAGCCAATTATATTGAAAGTAATATTGCAGATACTTATGCATGGGATGACAATGAAAATTTGGCAGCAGAATTTTTTCTATTAGTGAAGCGAAGATATCTTTAAACCATGTTTAGTTGGCATGCCATACCTTTTATTAGGCTCTTGGTGCCTTTTGTTTTAGGTATATTTGTTTCTCTTTATTTTCCACTAAACACTCTTGCAGTATACACAGTTCTAATTTTAGGTCTGTTGTTATATCTAATTTTAAATTCAAAACGAAGTTCAGTTCAATTATTCAAAGGACAGATTTATTTAGGCATTATTGTAAGCCTACTGTTTTTTTTATTAGGCTATTTGCGAACCTTCTACCACAATGAGCAAACACAAGCAGCTTATTTTGCACGTAAAGTTGCGCCTAGGTATTTAGAACTTGTAGTTGATGATGGTATAATTGAAAAAGCAAAATTTTACCGTTGTTATGCTAAAGTTATTGGTGTTCTTGATTCTTCTAAACATTTCAGCTCCTCACAAGGTAGTATTTTGTTTTATTTGAGAAAGGGACAAGGCTTATCAAAACCAGAAGTAGGCAATCATTATTTGGTGAATTCAAACTTTACTGAAATACCATCGCCTGCAAATCCTGAGGAGTTCGACTACAAAAGGTATTTGAGTTATCACAATATTTATTTTCAGTTATTCGCAGATTCTTCCAATAGTGTAAAAAGTAATTTCACAACCAATTCAATTTATCGGAATGCATGTCAATTGCGAGATAATACGTTATCAATTTTAAAAAAGAATATTCATGGCACTCAATCGCTAGGTGTTGCCGAAGCGCTTCTAATGGGCTATAAAGACGATTTAGATCCGAATATCACTGCTGCCTTTATGCGAACTGGTACGCTACATGTATTAGCTGTTAGTGGTATGCACGCAGGTATTATTTATTTAATATTGGCATTTTTAACAAAGCCACTTTCAA
>CANFUB010000262.1 GCA_947450015.1 Bacteroidota bacterium
ATTTAGAAGACAATGTGGTATGGTTTCCGGTCAATAAAAGGCGCGATTATATGTATGGTATTTCGATTGCCGATGTTTGTGTTGGGCAATTGCATCACAACATGATTACCTACACTTCTTTTGCAGAGTATGTAGCTTTAAAAAAGCCAGTAATTCAATGGTATAATGATATAGATAAAATAAGGGAAAAGCTTCCTTTTTTACCTGTAAAATCTCAAAAGGAACTTAATGAAACACTTTTTTTATTACTCCAAAATTCTACATCTGAAGAGGTATTACAAAAGGTAAATACTTCTTTTCTATGGTTGAAAATATTTAATGAAGAAAAGCCCTTAAATGCGATACTAAAAGACCTGAAAGTAAAAATAAAAAGCAACACTCTGATTTCGGACTTGATGGAATTGAAATACAAATTTTGTATTTTATTAGATAAAATTATATACCGATTGTATACTAAACCATTTGCAAAAATTTAGATTAGCAAATATCATAAGTTTAAACATTCTGCTATTAATTTTGGCATTGTGGCTTAAACCGCGTTTTCAAACCAATGATGATATTGGTATGATATACGCCTATTCTGGTACCGCCATATTTGATGTACCGACTGGTGTAACTGCATTTTCAACTAAGACTTGGGGATGGATGATGGTCAGTTTATATCAATTATTACCATCAGGGGTAGAAGCCTATACAATAGTTTTGTTTATTCTGATATTTATAGCAAATGTGTTTATTCATTCAAAATTATTTGAATACCTAAATCCCCGAAGTATACCATTCTGGTTATTTTTTCTTCCATTAATCAGTTTTATAACACTTCATTTTTATCTTGAATTACAGTTTACCATGTTGTCAGGCTTGCTGTGTTTTGCAGGGATTTTACTGCTAATTAAACAACCCAACAGAAAGGAAATGATAATAGGTTATCTATTCGTGGTATTGGGAATATTAATAAGACCAACTGTTATTCCAATTGTATTGGCTTTCCTTTTTTTATTGAATTTATTGGCGACATATCTTTTTCCTCAATTAATAGATACAAGAAATCAAATATTCAAAAAGTTTGGATTGTTAGCCTTGATTTTTTGTGCAGTTTTTTTTGTAGATAAACAGTTTCATACCGAGCGTGAAAAGCATTTCATGGATTTTAATCTTTACAGAGCAGGTATTGTTGATTACAATATTGAACAGTCTCAAATAAACACGCTACCAACCAATTGGGGAAAGGTTGAATTATATCTGTTCAAAAACTGGTTTTATAACGACCCAATTTTATACAGCGATAGTAAGGATTATAAGGAAGAAGGGAGGAGTCAGAAAAATAATATTTTGAAAAAAATGGATTTGGGGAATCTGCGTTTTTCAGCCATACTTCAGCAATTTAAGGATCCGTTTTTCAAATGTGTGTTGATTTTGTCATTTGTCCCTTTATTCTTTATTAAAACTTGGAAAAGAAGCGCCATTTTTTTAACCATGCTTGTAATACTATATATTCTCTTTTACAATGTACTAACCATTTTTTTTAAAGAGCCACCATTCAGAGTAAGTTTCATGATGTTTACATGTGGAATACTTATGCATTTATATTTCACATTTAGATTAATCGAAAATAGGGCATTTAATTTCGTCAGATTGGGTTTTTCAGGCTTAATGTTTCTTTATGGTTTCTTTATTACTACAAAAAGTTTGGCATACAGATATCAGGATATTTTAAATGCGCGTTGTATAGAAAACTACAATACTTCCATCATGTATATTCGCTGGTGGGCCTATCCTATTGAACTCGTAGACCCTTTTAAAGTATCAACCAATTTTCATCATATTAAAATAGTCAGCATGGGTGCTTTTTCCATTCACCCTGCTTTAAATGATTCTTTTAAAAATTTTAAGTACGAAAATTTAACAAAAGATATAGTAGGCAAGGAACAAATTATTTCATTCGTGATGCCTTCGGATACCCTTGTATGGGAAGATTTTAGGCATGCCTACACATCATTCGTCTACAAACATTACAATCTAAAAATTAGATTTGAAAAGGTGGATAATTCACAACATTGTTTCGATTATTGTGAATTCAAATTAAAACAAGAAACAGATGCAAAATTGGATTAAAAAAGGCTTGTTATACAACCCAAGTGCAGGCGATACTATTGCAAAACACGGGATTGGCTATGCAGCTGTGCCTTTTGTTTTGCCAATCTCAAAAGAGGAGGGCATCTATAGAATATTTTTTTCAGCAAGAGATGAACAAAATCGCTCACTGCCATTTTTCATAGATTACAATTTGAATGAAGGAAAAGTCATTCATGAATCAGAACAATTATTGCCATTAGGAGAACTCGGTGCTTTTGATGATAGTGGCATCATGCTCACTTCTGTTATCGAAAAAGAAGGGCGCATTTATTTATTTTACATCGGCTGGAATTTAGGCGTTACAGTGCCATTTAGAAATGCAATTGGATTGGCCATAAGCGACGATGGAGGTAGTTCATTTAAAAAGCAATTTAGAGGCCCAATTTTGGACAGAAATTATATAGAACCACACTTTGTTGCATCTAATTGTGTGATTAAGTATAAAGCAGGTTATATGATGTATTATTTATCTTGTATTGGTTGGGAAAAAATAGAAGGTAAAACAATGCACCGCTACCATATTAAGTGGGCCACTTCTAACGACTTGGTTCATTGGGAAAGAAATAACAATGTAGCGATCGATTTTGCTTATCCAAATGAATACGCAATTTCAGTACCCAGAGTTTTGCAAACAGATAAGGGCTTTAGAATGTGGTATTCATACAGGGGAGGGCCTTATTCAGAAAAATACCGAATTGGTTATGCCGAATCGGAAGATGGTAAACACTGGATTAGAAAAGATGAATTGGTAAATTTAGATATCACAGAAAATGCATGGGATAGTGACATGATATGCTATCCATGTGTATTCGAACACAATGGACAATTAAACATGCTATACAATGGCAATGATTACGGTCGAACAGGTATAGGGCTTGCAATTCTTGAGCTATAGCCACTATTAAAAATCAATTAATCAAAAAATCCAGACAATGAAATCTTGCATCATTACACAATCGAATTATATACCATGGAAGGGGTATTTTGATAGCATTAATCAAGTAGATATTTTCGTTATTTATGATGATATGCAATATACCAAACGCGATTGGAGAAATAGAAATTATATTAAAACACCCCAAGGGCTTAAATGGCTATCTATTCCGGTAGAGGTGAGTGGTAAATTCCATCAAAAAATCAATGAAACTCTAATTTCAGATAAAGCATGGAACCGATCCCATTGGGAAAGCATTAAACAAAATTACAAAGAGGCGCCATGTTTTAAGGACCATAAAGATTGGTTAGAAAATTTGTACATGAATTGCCAATTCGATAAATTGAGTGAGGTGAATGAATATTTTTTAAAAGAAATTGGCAATTTTCTTGGAATTAAAACTGAATTTAGGCGTTCAGAGGAATTTGTATTAAGTGAGGAACGCACACAAAAAATGGTTGATATCTGTGTTGATTTAGGTGCCGATAATTATTATTCCGGACCTAGTGCTAAAGCCTATATGATAGAGGATAAGTTTACAGATAAAGGCATTCAGTTGCATTACTTTGATTATTCTGGATATCCTGAATATCCGCAATTATTTGAAAATTTTGAACACGGTGTTTCCATCATTGATATGATAATGAATTTAGGAACAGAGACCCCCAATTATATGAAATCATTTAAAAAATGAAAACCAAAAAATTAGTAATTATAGGCAATACCAATAATGCAAAATTGGCACATTATTATTTTAAAAATGATAGTGTTTATGAGGTGATAGGTTTTGCTGTTGACAAGGCGTACATTACAGAGAATACATTCTGTGGTTTACCTGTTTTGTCATTGGAAACACTTTTAGAAACCCATCCACCATCAGAATACGATGCATTTATAGGCATTGGGTATTCAAAAATGAATAAAATAAGGGAAGATAAATACAAGCACTTAAAAGCTTTGGGTTATAAGCTTCCAAACTACATCAGTAGTAAATGTAGTTTCTTAACAGAGGAGCCCATAGGTGATAATAATTTGATATTAGAAGACAATACCATTCAACCTTTTGTAACCATAGGTTCAAATAATGTGTTTTGGTCTGGCAATCACATCGGTCATGATGTTGTTATTGGGAACCATAATTTTATCTCTTCTCATGTCGTAATTTCAGGCTTTACAAACATTGGAAACAATGTGTTTTTGGGTGTTAATTCAACCTTTAGGGATGCAATTAGAATTGCAGATGCTACGCTAGTAGCCGCTGGCGCAATTATTATGAA
>CANFUB010000263.1 GCA_947450015.1 Bacteroidota bacterium
AATTGAAGTAGGTTTAATTGGTTCATGTACCAATTCATCATATGAAGATTTAACACGTTCGGCTTCTGTAGTAACACAAGCTGCCGCTCAAAATTTAAAAGCGAAAGCAGAATTTACCATTACCCCTGGTTCTGAGCAAGTGAGATATACTGCCGAAAGAGATGGTGTATTAGGTACTTTCGATAAAATTGGTGGTGTGGTATTAGCCAATGCCTGCGGACCATGTATTGGTATGTGGAGCCGTATGGGTGCTGAGAAAAAAGAAAAAAATACCATCATTCACTCTTTCAATAGAAACTTTGCAGCCCGTCAAGATGGTAACCCAAATACGTATGCATTTGTTGCTTCTCCTGAGATAGTAACTGCAATGGCCATTGCCGGTGACTTAGGATTCAACCCATTAACCGATACTTTGACCAACGAAAATGGTGAGCAAGTTAAATTAGCTGAGCCTTCTGGTTTGGAATTGCCTTCAAAAGGCTTTGCTGTTGAAGATGCAGGTTTCCAAGCACCAGCTGCCGACGGATCTGCTGTTCAAATCCTAGTATCGCCAACTTCTAGTCGTTTACAATTACTAGAGCCATTCCAAGCATGGGAAGGCACCGACTTAAAAGGTTTAAAACTTTTAATCAAAGCAAAAGGTAAATGTACTACCGATCATATTTCAATGGCTGGCCCATGGCTTAAATTCCGTGGTCATTTAGATAATATTAGTAATAACATGTTAATCGGTGCGGTAAATTTCTTCAACGAAAAAACCAACACTGTAAAAAACCAATTGACTGGTCAGTATGATGAAGTACCTAAAGTACAGCGTGCCTACAAAGCCGCTGGTATTGGAAGTATTGTGGTAGGTGACGAAAACTATGGTGAAGGTTCTTCAAGAGAGCACGCAGCCATGGAGCCTCGTTTCTTAGGTGTAAGAGTGGTGTTAACGAAATCATTCGCTAGAATCCACGAAACTAACCTTAAAAAGCAAGGCATGTTAGGTCTAACATTTGCTAACAAAACTGATTATGATTTAATTATGGAAGACGATTCTTTCAACTTATTAGGTTTAACAGACTTTACACCAGGCAAACCATTGCGTTTGGTATTGAACCATAAGAATGGAACTACGGATACCATTAATTGCAACCACACTTACAACGCTCAACAAATTGAGTGGTTTAAAGCAGGTGGTGCTTTGAATATTATCAGAGCAGGTGTTAGTGCTTAATTCAAAAAATAAATAATGAAAAAGGCTCCGAAATTCGGGGCCTTTTTTTATGCGCTTAGATTTTTACTGTATGATGATCTTATTGACAAAGTATTGCCCTTGCATATCAACAGATTTTAGAAAAAATATACCCGTTTGGTCAATTTCAATGCGATTATTACCCTTGGTTAAAACACCTGATTTAATTAGTTGTCCAGTAATATCAATCAATTGAAAAGTATAATCATTTCCTTTATTATAAATTGATAATTGACCTGAACTTGGGTTAGCAAAATTAAAATCTGTATTCTCAACAAATATATTCTCAACAGCTCCCTCTGGTGTTCTTGCAAAAATGGTTTGAATAGAATCACTAGCACTACAACCAAAACCATTGGTCACTTTTAAGACTATTTTCTCTGCTCTAAAATTTTTTGGCATTGAATCATTTGGAAATACAAAATTGAGGATTTGATTGGTGGATTTTTGCGTGTACAAATACGTCCATTCATAAGTCGGCTTAACACCTTGATTTAGAGTAGCTGTGACTTCACGTTGACTTTGATTATATTTGTATGACACCTTAAATCCACATATAGGTAAATCAATTACATCGAAAACTTTTGCAATAGAATCAGTACATCCGTTTTTCATTACTACTTTTAACCAAACTGCATAAACTTGTGCACTGCTATAAAGATGTTTAGGGTGCCTTTGATTGGAAACATTGCCATCGCCAAACCTCCATGTGTAAAAGGATTCAAGAGGGTCTGATGCGCTTGTATTATTGAAAACGCTTTCATTGCCTAAACAAACATCCTGAACATTGAAATTGGCTTGTATCATTGCTTTGCAAGTATCGGTAGCCTTTAAATGAATAGCTAAAACTAAACAGAAAATTAATAGTATACCTTTTTGCATATTACGAAGTTAACCAATAAAATAGAAATAAATAATGTACTTCCAATTATGACCATATCGTGACGAATTTTGAATTGTCTCATTAATGCATAGTTCAATCCTATAAATTTTGGTGATTCCATTTCTAACTACTAAATTGCGTGTATTCTAAAAACGTTTCTTTAAATAAATCCAATGACCGTTCATAAAGGACATACACCATCGCTGCAAGAAGTGCATGGTTCGGTTGATACGACTAAGAAAAAAGGCCGTAAGATTTTAGCGTTTTTAGGTCCTGCTTATTTAGTAAGTGTTGGTTACATGGATCCAGGCAATTGGGCCACCGATTTAGCAGGTGGTAGTCAGTTTGGATACTCACTTTTATGGGTGCTCTTAATGTCGAATTTAATTGCACTTTTGTTACAAAGCTTAAGTGCAAGATTAGGAATTGTAAGAGGTTTAGATTTGGCCCAAGCCTCTCGCGAGAATTATCCTAGATTCGTTAATATCAGTTTATACATACTTGCAGAAATTGCCATAGCAGCCTGCGATCTAGCCGAGGTCTTAGGGATGGCCATTGGCTTACAATTACTATTTGGCATTACACTTACACAAGGTGTTTTAATAACAGTACTCGATACCTTCTTATTATTATTTTTATTAAATAAAGGCATTCGCAAAATGGAGGCCTTTATTATGTCGTTGGTATTTATTATTGGTGCTGCTTTCTTAACCGAAATATTTTTAGCAAAACCCGACATGGGCGAGTTATTGGTCGGCTTTATACCAAGTATGCCAAGCGATACTGCGCTTTATATAGCAATCGGTATCATTGGCGCAACAGTAATGCCTCACAACCTTTACCTGCATTCATCTTTGGTGCAAACCCGCTATTTCGAAAAAACAGATGCTGCTAAAAAAAAGGCTATAAAATTCAATATCATTGATTCAACCATCGCCCTTAATTTTGCCTTTTTTGTAAATGCAGCCATCCTCATTTTAGCGGCCACCGTTTTCTTTAAAAATGGATTATTCGAGGTAGCACAAATTCAAGATGCACACAAACTTTTAGCACCCATGTTGGGTACTAAATTGGCCCCCATTTTATTTGCAGTCGCATTAATAGCAGCTGGACAAAGCTCAACAATCACAGGTACTTTAGCTGGTCAAATTGTTATGGAAGGCTACTTGAATTTAAGAATTCAACCTTGGATAAGAAGAATCATTACCCGCCTAATCGCTATAGTTCCAGCCTTAATAACCATTCAAATTATGGGTGAGAGAGGAACAGGGCAATTGCTAATATTTAGTCAGGTAATATTAAGCATGCAACTAGGTTTTGCCATTATTCCTTTGATTCATTTTGTAAGCGATAAAAAGAAAATGGGCACTTTTAGTATTGGCTTACCAGTTAAAATATTGGCGTGGTTATGTGCAGCAGTCATCGTAGGACTCAACATTAAATTAGTAGCCGAAGAACTTATTAGCTTGTTCACAACCGTTGAATTACCAATGGTTCTTAAGTTACTTATCCTAGGCGTTGTTATTTTTGCGGCTTTTCTTTTACTTTATATCACTGTATTTCCAATTATTAAACGGAAAAAAGAAACTGAAGTAAAACTACCCCATGGTAGTTTCAAGGCGCTACAGCATCTCGAAGTAGAGGCTTATCAACGCGTGGCCATTACCCTCGATTTTTCTGATGTCGACAATAAGGCCATCCGGCATGCACTATCGCAAGGAAAAGAAAAAGCCCACTACCTTTTAATTCATATTGTTGAAAGTGCTGGTGCTATGGTGGCTGGTCAAAACATATCGGATTATGAAACCGAAAGTGATTTACTCACCCTCCAAGAATACACCAATTATTTAGCCAACTTGGGTTATACTTCCGAAATAAAAATTGGCTATGGCAGTCCTAAGAAAGCCATTCCAAAACTGGTGAAAGAATTTAATGCCGACCTACTCGTAATGGGGGCTCACGGACATACCGGCATTAAAGATTTCTTGTATGGCACAACTGTAGATTCAGTGCGACACAGTGTAAATATTCCAGTACTGATTGTTTAGTGTGCTTCCAACCAATTCAATCCAACGCCCGCCTCGGCCAAAACAGGCACTTTTAAAGGCATGGCTTTGGCCATTAAATCGGTTACCAATAATTTCAATTCATCAATCTCATCGAGGGTCACATCAAAGAGCAACTCGTCATGTAC
>CANFUB010000264.1 GCA_947450015.1 Bacteroidota bacterium
GAATAATACGGTGGTGAACCTAAGTAGATTCGATGCCAACATCGCAGGTGAGCCAGTGTTTGCAAAGCTCTTGGTTAAAACACCAATGATCGATCCTTATGTCGACGGTCAACTCAAAGGCAATGTCAATTTATCGGAGTTTAGAAATTTTATTCCACTCGAAAGTAGCACCGAAATAACTGGTCTTATCAAAAGTGATGTGAAATTCAAAGGCCATGTAAGCAGCATTCAAAAACAAGATTTAGAAAAATTTGATGCCTCAGGAACCATCGCAGCTGTGAATTTCCATTACAAAGATCCAGTGAATTTGAAACAAGGAACAACACTTAATTCTGAATTGTCATTTAATCCCGCAACTGTTGAATTGAAATCACTCAAAGGTCAAGTAGGCATGAGCGATTTTGATTTGAATGGTAAAATCGACAATCTATTTGGATACATGTTGAAAGATGAATTGTTAAAGGGCGTGTTTAACTTTAATTCAAATTATTTTAATGCGAATGAATTCTTGACCGATGAGCCAGTAAAAAAAGAACCCACTGCTGCCGATAGTATTCCACTTCAAGCCTTCGATGTGCCAGCCAACATCGACTTTATTTTGAATTCAAAAATTAACCAATTGGTGTACGATAATTTAAACATGACCGATTTAGGCGGTAGTATCATTTTAAAAGATAAAAAAATGATCTTCCAACAAGTGGGTGTTAAAATGTTGGGTGGTAGCATGACCCTCAATGGCGCCTATGATGCCCATACCCCAAAATTCCCATTCAGTAATGTAGATTTTGGTATTCAATCGCTCGATATTATTCAAACCTTTAACACCTTCGAAATGGTGAAAAAATTAATGCCAATTGCCCAGTATACCCAAGGCTTGTTCAATGCGAACATTAAATTGAGCAATAATTTTAACCAAGATTTGAGTGTCAATTATCCAACAGTATCAGGCACCATTCAAATGGGTATTGCCGAAGCTGCCGTTAAAAATTTACCTGTGTTAAGCATACTTGCTGAGAAGTTAAAAATCGATAAATTCAAAAATCTTAGTTTGAAAAATCTCAATTTCAAACTCAATATTTTAAATGGAAAAGTAAACATGGACTCAATGATTTTGCCATTGTGGGAAGGTGCTAAAGCCAAGATTACTGGATACTCGGCACTCGATCAAAGCATGCAATACATAGCCAAATTGTCTATTCCTCGCAAAGACTTTGGTCCAGCCAACACGGCATTAAATAGTTTAACAGATCAGGCCAAAGCCAAGGGGGTAAATTTAGCACTTAGCGATATGGTAGATGTCGATGTGATTGTAAGTGGTTTCTTTACGAAGCCCGATGTTAAAGTGAGTTTGCACGATGCGAAAAAGAATTTGGTAGACAATCTCAAAAACCAATTGCAAGATCAAGCGGAGGCTAAGAAGCAGGCGGCCATTGCTGAAGGCAAACGCCAAGCCGAAGCGGCTAAACAAAAGGCCATCGATTCATTGAACCGTGTTAAACAACAAGCCATCGATGCGGCCAATGCCAAGAAACAAGAATTGGAACAAAAAGCCGCTGAAGAAAAACGCAAACTCGAAGAAAAAATAAAAGCCGAAGCTGATAAAGCCAAAGCCGATGCCGAACAAAAAGCGAAGGATAAAATTAAAAGTGGTATCGATGGTATCTTGAAAAAGAAAGGTTAGAAAAAAACATACCGATTGGTATGTTTTTTATTGTTGCCAACTGCTTTGTCACCCTGAGCTTGCCGAAGGGTTATTTCATCGCATACTTTTTACCAGGCAAACTGTTTATAATACCGTTGAATTCAAGGTCGAGTAAAATAAGCGCAAGTTGACTCACATTGATTTGGGTTTCATAATGCAAATCATCAATGCCTTTTTCGCCCCCTCTTAAATAGTTCACCACTTTTAATTCGTTTTCGCTGAGCTGTTGCAAAAGCGATAATTGTGCGGCCCTTGGCTTCTGTGTTTTTTCGAACCCTAAAGTCTTTATCAAATCTTCAACACTTCCTATGATGGCCGCCTTGTTTTGATGTATTAAGTAGTTGCAACCTTGACTCCAAGTATCGGTTATTTTACCGGGCAAGGCATACACATCTTTGTTGTAACCATTGGCAATTTCTGCCGTTATCAAACTGCCACCCTTTTCGCCACTTTCAACCACCACCAAGGCATCGCACATACCAGCAACAATGCGATTGCGTTGCGGAAAATTTTCTTTTACGCCAGGAGCACTGAACCTGTATTCTGTCAACAAGCCTCCATGTGCTAACATATCAATGGCCAATTTGCGATTATCGCTTGGGAAAATGGTTTGCAGGCCATGGCCTAAAACACCCACAGTTGGTAGGCCGTTTTTTAAACTGTATTTGTGGGCATTGGTATCGGTACCAGCGGCCAATCCACTGCAAATTAAGACATCGTGTGGCTTCAAAGCCTCACACAATTGTTCGGTAAATTGTTTGCCGTAAACTGTGGCTTTGCGTGTGCCCACAATCGAAATAATACGGTCGTGATTTAAATTGGCAGTGCCGCGATAGTATAAAAGTATCGGACTGTCTTCATGGTTTTTTAAGCGGTAAGGGTAATTTTTGTCTAGGTAAAATAAGGTTTGAACCTTGTGTTTTTCAATGCGTTTTATTTCTTTGTGTATCTCATCAAATCCATTGAATTTTGAAATATTACTAGCCGTGTATTCACCAATGTTTGGAATCTTTTTAAGAAAGTTTTTCTTTTCTTTAAATACAGCTTCGGCACCCCCACAATAACTGATTAAATTTTTAGCAACTAAGTTGCCAACACCTTGCACCATGGTAAGTGCCATCTGATAGGGTAGTTCAGGAGACATGTTCGTAGTTTCGTTTTAAATAAATCAAGCAGTCATCATAGGCGCGTTTTAAGTCTATCATTGCCTGCTTCATGCAAATATATTATTTCCTTTTATTTATCATCCATCACCGTATTTAATTGTGAATAATTCTTGCCTTTTGCTAATTTATTTAGCAAAATTGAAGCACCGATTTTAATAATTTTCGACTTATGTTTGTAAACAGATATGTTGGATAACCACGATATTTCAAATATACTTTCGACCTACGCAAAACTCTATGAATTGCATGGGGGTAATCCTTTTAAAGTAAGGGCTACCGCAGGTGCTGCATACAATATTAAAAAGATTGGTGAACCACTTGCCAACCTATCAGAAGATGAACTTTCAAAGGTTCAACAAATTGGCAAAGGACTAGCACCCAAGGTGTTTGAAATTATTCAAACGGGTTCGTTCGAAGATTTAAATGATTTATTGGAAGCAACACCGAAGGGGGTCATTGATATATTGAAGGTAAAAGGACTTGGTCCTAAAAAAGTAGAAGTGTTATGGAAAGAAGTAGGCATTACTTCAATCCCAGATTTGTTAGATGCCTGTCGGGAAAACCGTTTAGTTGAAATCAAAGGTTTTGGTTTTAAAACCCAAGCCCAAATTATAAGCGATATTGAATTTAAATTCAACCAAGAAGGTAAGTTTCATTGGGCCAAGTTAAAACCGATTGTAGAAATAATAAATGATGTATTCGAAGCCTCTGAACATATTTCACAATACGAAGTAACGGGTGATTACAGACGTTTAAACGATGTGGTTGAGAATTTAGATTTTTTGGTCATCTGCAACGATTTGCAATTATTAGCCGAAGAATTATCTGAACACCAATTTGAATTAATTGATGTGCTAGATGATTACCATTTGTTTCAATATGCAGAGGCTGTCAATGTAAGGGTCTTCAATACTTCTGATCACAATTGGGGCAACGCTTTGATTAAATTTACAAGCACCCAAGCACACCTCGATTTAATTAAATTCGATACAATCTCCGAAACATTTGATGATGAAATCAAAGTGTACCAAGCCTTAAATCTGCCATACATTCTGCCTGAATTGCGCGAAGGTTTAAACGAGCTCGCACATCTGAACGAGCAAGATCAACTCATTACTTACCGCGATTTAAAAGGGGTCATGCACAATCACTCTACCTACAGCGATGGCTTACATTCTTTAGAGGAAATGGCCAAACAAGCGCGCAGCATGGGTTTGCAGTATTTCGGTATTTGCGACCACTCGCAAACCGCTAACTACGCCAATGGCTTAAAGCCAGAACGCGTGCTCGAACAAATGCGAGAGATAGAAGCGCTCAATAAAAAAATGGCGCCTTTCAAAATATTAAGTGGTATCGAAAGTGATATTTTAGGTGATGGTAGTTTAGATTATACGGATGATATTTTAATGTTATTTGATATAGTGGTTGCAAGTGTGCACA
>CANFUB010000265.1 GCA_947450015.1 Bacteroidota bacterium
GCACCATTTGTTGGCCAATGGCGAGTTGGTGGTTTGAAATTAAATGTTGAGCCATAAGATTGAAAGCATTGAATGGATAGGGCGAGCAGTATTTGTTTAGTTCATCGGTATTTAAAAAATGCGATTTAATTGATACCCATTTTTTGTTGAAATGGATTCCTGTATTTCTTAAATCGATTATAAAAGTCATCAAAAACGTAGGATGGAACGTTCAACTAAATTAATATTTTGAAGGAAATCAATTTGAAGCTTGCGGTGTATAGTTTTTTGTTGAAGAAATCGTATTAATTTGTTGGTTAAGGTATTTCGTAAAAGCACTTCTACCACAAATTGATAAATGGTCGGCATCACGGAACATTGTTGACTCATCGGATGCCTTAAAATAGGTTCTAAAATCGAGTACGAAACAATTATTTATATTGTATTTAATCTTAATGCGATTGAGATAATTATCAAACCCACCAGCGCTTGTGTAATTGTTGTATGCCTGCGTGTAAGGCGTTACAACGATAAATAATTTTATATTGTTCTTGTCACAGAATCTAGTAATTGAATCTAAATAAGGGTTGATCTTACTAAAATCCTTACCCATTTTATGCCTTTCGAATACGGTCTTAGCATCCGTAATGTCCTTGCTATCAAAATCACATTTTCCTATTAAGTTACCCTTATTATCAAATTGATCCTCACTTGCTTTTTTAAATGGATTTTTAGAAACCTCTGATAGCAGATTCATGATGTCCTTTCGCTTTAAGTATTTAGGATAATTGATGTTGTATGTGGATTGATAATCGATGGTTCTCAGTTTTTCACCATCACTTTGTGTTGTATACAAATAGTGCCAATTTGAAAAATAACTCAGTGGTAAAACGACGCTTTTAATTGGGTTTTTTATATGCTTTAATATCGCATAATCTTCCATCAGACTTTGACTAATCGATGCGAAATTAAAAACTTCCCCATCCAATAACTTTGAATCTATACCATAAAATGTATGAGATGTGCCGAGGACTATGCCAATACTATCCACATTCTTAAAGTTGTTGTGAAAGGTGTTGTATTTAATCTGTGGTACCCTGGTTTTCTGATAGTCGTAAAAGCAATAAGAAAGGATGATACATAACACAGTCACAACAATGAATAAATAGGCGAATAACTTCTTTAAAAAGGATTTCATTTTAGAATTGAAAATAGATGAAGGTTGTGTTGTTTCCTATTGATTTTATTAGCCAAAAGGCAGATAAGCAGGCGAGCAAAATAGTAATGCCCCTGCTAAATTTATAACGTCTTTCATCCCTTCTCAAGTACCAATCTCCAATTAAAAGAGGAAGGATGTATAGCAATGCAATCTTACCGCCAGGTGGCATTAACAATTGACCGGGATGCTCTAAGATGCTAACGCCAATGTGTTGAATGTAATTGAAAGCAGAACCGATGCCATCATCTGTTCTAAAAAATATCCATGCAAATGTTACAAAAATGAAGGTCGTTGACATTTGCCAAAGCTCTTTAAGGCTGGGTAATTTTCTATTTTGAGCCACTACATCGGTTACATGTCTGCGGTTGCGATTAAGTAAAAGCAAAGGCAAGAAACCACAGGCATGGATGAAGCCCCAAGCGATGAAGTTCCAGCTGGCACCATGCCAAAAACCACTCACCAAAAATATAATAAAGGTATTGCGTATTGCTTTGTATTGGCCGTTTTTTGAACCTCCTAGTGGAATGTATAGGTAATCTCTAAACCACGATGAAAGCGAGATGTGCCAACGCCTCCAGAATTCTGCTACGTCTCTTGAAAAGTAAGGGAATTTGAAATTGCTTAACAATTCAAAGCCAAATAATTTGGCAGTACCTAATGCAATATCGGAGTAGCCCGAGAAGTCGCCATAGATTTGAAAACTAAAGGCAATTGCGCCAACAACTAAAGTGATACCGTTGTGGTCGGGGTAATTTTGAAATATCTCATCAACAATAAGGGCCAATGAATCTGCAATGACCACCTTTTTAAACATCCCCCAAAGGATCAGTCTACAGCCTTCAACAGCTTGCGCGTAATTAAAAAAGCGTGGTTTTTGAACCTGTGGTAACAAGTGGTTGGCGCGTTCTATTGGTCCGGCCACTAGTAGTGGAAAAAAACTAACGAATACTGCGTAATCAATAAAACTTTTTACGGGCTTTTGATGTCCCCTATAAATATCGAACACATAAGACATGCCATGAAAGGTGTAAAAAGAAATGCCGATGGGCAAAGCTACTTGCAACAAAATGGGATGGGTGTGTAGACCTAAGAAATCAAAGCCATTTTGGAATTGGGTAGCGAAGAAGTTATAGTATTTAAAAACGCCTAAAATGCCAAGATTGTTGATGATACTTAACCAAAGAAATAACTTGGCTTTCTTTCGATTGGTAGAGGCCACCCAAAAACCGTAGGCGTAATCCAATGCTGTGCTGAGCATCAAAAGACCCATGAACTTCCAGCTCCACCAGCCATAGAAGAAATAACTAGCTACCAAAACTAATCCATTTTGCCAGCTCAGTTTTTTATTAAAAACAAACCAATACAGAATAAAAACGACTGGCAGAAAAAGTAAAAATTCAAACGAATTAAATAACACTTGTTAATTTTTAGTTTTATCTATTTTGGGTAAAAAAAATTCTGTCGACATGAAAGAATAGAAACCGAGCAAAACTAATAAATAATTGGCAATACTTGAAGGGATGTTTTTAGAGGTGATTGTATTAAGAATTTTGTTGCCTGTATTATATCCTTAAACGACAAGGTTTTTAAGCCAGTCCTTGCAAAACTTTAAAAGCGATTAAAGGCATACTAAGCGATAGCTTTACATAGAATGAATTCAAGTTTGTGAAGCAATATGTATTAGCGATTGGTGACTTTGTGGTTAGAAATTAATTTTATAAAATTATATCACAACTTAAAGATTTTATATAGTTTCGAGGGATGAAAAATAAATATTGGGTCATCGTTGTTTTGGTGATTGGTCTTGCGGCTTGTCATTCAAATAATATGACCTATGTGCAGCGCATGTCTAGTTTGCAAATAAGAAAAGATTCGGTGTACAAAAGGCACGATTCATTGAGGGCTTTGGCCAGTCATTATTCCGAACTAACAGATAGGATTTCATCCCATAAAATTGATAGTTTGCACAGGATACATTTTAATTTAATTAAACTGAGAATGGATTCAATGTTAAATCCACAAGAGCGAGTACTTTTTGCTAAGATGCGATATTATTCAGCATTGGCCTATCAATCGGACAGCGATGTGATGCGCGTCAACAGGGCCATTTATGATTTACAAATGGAGCGGAAAAAGGGAATTGATTGGCCATTTCACTCATAAATGGCTTAATGTTTCATAAAAATTTGTCAAAAATTAAAAATTTTCATACTTTTGCACTCCAATTGAAAAATGGCGGGGTAGCTCAGGTGGTTAGAGCGTAGGATTCATAACCCTAAGGCCGGGAGTTCAACTCTCCCCTCCGCTACTACAAAAAATCAAAACCGCCCTCAAGGCGGTTTTTTTATGTTTTGTTGTCTTGTGAGATGAACGTTTTTTTTAATTGTAGATTTACTCAAAAATTCGCTGTTACATGACCAAAGTCATACCTTTTATCAGGTTTTGACCAGTTGCGATATATCCCTATGAAGTATCTTTGCCCATTACATACAAAAGCAAAAAAATGGAAATTAATATCAACGGTACCAGCACCCTAAGTCAAATTCAAGAAGCTTTCAAAGCCCATTATCCCTATTTGAAATTGGCCTTCTTTAAAACCACCGAAGGGGGTCCTCAAGAATTTAACAAAGCCCATTTGTTAACCGATCAAAGCGCTACCCTCGAAAGTCTTGGCAATGCTTCAAAACTAGGGACTTTTAGCATCAATGGTCATTTAAAAGTAAGTACGCTTGAACAACATTTTAAAGAACAGTTTGGCATCCCTGTTCAAGTGTTTCGCAAATCGGGCTCTGCTTGGTTGCAAACCAGTACCAGCGATAATGAAACCCTTGTAGAACAAAATGCTAAAGGTCAATTAGCTAGCACAGCTAACAGCGAACATGGCGATGCCGATTATGATTTATACCACGAACAAGTTTAAAAATTAACCCCAATTATTCGGAAGATGTCCTACATTTGTTTCCAATCACAACAAATAAGGAACCATGACCGAAAGCAATTACCTACAACAAGGAATGGCCGATAGCGAAGCCCTTTTTCAACATGCCACTGAAGGCATACTGGTGGTTAACCAACAAGGTGAAATCGTGCGCATTA
>CANFUB010000266.1 GCA_947450015.1 Bacteroidota bacterium
GAATGACAATCTTTGTTAGAAAAATTGGTAATGGTAAAATTGTAGCAAAAAGAAAAACCAATACTGAAAAAGCAGTGATTCAAGAAGTGAAAAAAGCAGAAGCGGTGGTTTCTGCAGTTTCTTCTGAAGAATTAAATAAAACCCAAGCCAACGATGCGGCTAAAGCAGCAGCAAGGATTCCTGGTGTTACCTTAATGGAAAACCGTTTCATTATGTTGCGCGGTTTAAGTCAGCGTTACAACAGCGTTCAAATAAACAATATCAATGCACCAAGTACCGAGGTTGATAAACGCGCTTTCTCTTTCGACCTAGTGCCTTCGAGCATGCTAGATAAAATTTTAATTTATAAATCTGGGGCGGCCGAATTGGCGGGCGACTTTGCAGGCGGTGTGATTAAATTGTATACCAAAAGCAATGTAGAAAAAGATTTCTTAACTGTTAATCTAGGTTTTGGCATTCGCTTAAACACCACTTTCCTTTCGCACCAAAACAATAACATTAGCAGTGGTTCCGATTTATTGGGTTACGACAATGGCGGTCGCGCTTTGCCTTCTAGCTTTCCAAGCACTTTGGCGGGGCTTTCTAACCAGGTTGCCATGTCATATGGCCGTAACTTACAAAACAATTACCAAGTAAATTCTACAGTAGCGCCCATGGATTTTGGAGCAGGCATTAGCTTTGGTAAGAACATTAAATTAGGCAAGAAAATGAGTTTGTTTACAGTTAATAATATTAGCTATTCTACCAATTACCAATATGCTACCATTAATAGATACCGTTATCAAAACGACCAGATTGATTACGTGCGTCAGATGTTTAATTACAAGGATGAAAATTATTCAATAGAATCTAGAATAAGTGCCTTGAGCAATTGGTTGGTAACCTTGAATAAGAACAATAGCATTAGTGTTAAAAATATGTACAATCAGATTGGCGAAAACGAAACCACCATTCGTACAGGTGTGAATCCAACTGAAAGACCCAACACCGAATTTAAAAATTATGGTTTCCATTATACCAGCAGAAGCATTTATTCTGGTCAATTAGAAGGTGTCCATAAATTAAATACCATGGGCGACAAATTTACATGGACCGGTGGTTATAGCTCTGTAAAAAGAAACGAACCAGATTATAGAAGATTTAGAACTTATAGAACAGAAGGTTCTGATGATCCTTATACCATGATAGACCCTCCTAGTTCAAGTTTATTTGATGCCGCCCGTTTTTATTCTGACTTGAATGAGCACACAGTTTCTGGAACTGTTAACTACGAAAAGAATTTGAAAAATCCGTTCGATTCTGCAAAGAACATTATTATCAGAGCAGGAGCTTATGCTGAAGAAAAATCGAGAGAATTTGCAGCCCGTTGGTTTGGCTATGTTTACCAAGGTAGTGGTGTTGTTAAAGATGCATTCTTACAACAACCCATCGACCAAATTTTTAAATCAGAAAACATTAATGCCAAATCAGGCTGGCGCCCAGCGGAAGGCACAAACCCTAACGATAAATACACCGCTACCAATCAATTGAAAGCAGGTTATATTGGTGCTACTATTCCAATGAACCGTTTCAGTGTTTCATTGGGTGTTAGAGCAGAGCAGTTTGCGCAAAACCTAAAAAGCGCTACCCAATCGGCCAGTGTAGATGTAAAATTAGACAGCTTAAATATTTTACCATCTATTAATATGTCGTATTACTTGAACGACAAAAGCTTAATCCGTTTGGCATATAGCAAAACCATTAACCGTCCTGAATTTAGAGAGCTAGCACCATTTGTTTATTACGATTTCGTATACGATGTAAACATCGTAGGTAATCCAAATTTGAAATCGGCCGTCATCGACAATTTAGATTTCCGTTATGAAGTTTATCCTTCTTCCGACGAGACAGTAAGTTTTGGCCTATTCTATAAAAACTTTACCAATCCAATTGAAAACTATGTACAACCGATTGGATTAAGTCAGCAATACACTTTAAAGAATGCGAAACAGGCTACCAACTATGGATTAGAAGTTGAAGTAAGAAAATCATTAGACAATGTTACCCAAAATAAATTCTTAAAGAATTTATCAATTGTAATGAATGCCTCATTAATTTATAGCCAAGTAAATTTAGGTAGCGATTCTACTTTAAGTCAAGCGCGCACCAGAGCCTTACAAGGACAGTCGCCTTACATTGTGAATGCCGCTTTATTTTACAACAACGAGAAGAAAGGTTTAACTGCGAATTTATCATATAACATCTTTGGTAAACGTATTGCTTATGTAGGTAATACCATTTTCCCTACTGTATATGAAATGCCACGTCAAGCCATCGACTTAACCATCGGCAAAGAAATTAACAAACGCTTGAATTTTAAATTTGGTGTGAGTGATATTTTGAACTTTAAACACCGCTTATGGCAAGACACCAATGGCGATGGAAAAATCCAATATAACGCTGTTAAAACCGACCACGAATTATTGAGTTTTAGAAGAGGACAAATGTTTAGCTTTAGTTTTTCTTATAAAATTAAATAGACTTTGAATCACAAAAAATACAAAAGCCGCCTGCAGCAATGCAAGCGGCTTTTTTTATGTAAAATGTATTAATGCTGCAATAACATAAAACAGCAAACAATAAACATTATTTAAAAGCGAATTAATATATCCGTAACACTGCGCGGCAACCTTTGCACTATAAAAATCAAACAAAAAAATAGTATGAAATTTAAATTTTTAACCTTGGGAATTATTGCAACAATTGCTGCATTCACATTCTCTTCTTGTACCAAAACAAAGACTGTTGAAAAGATCGTTACTCAGTACGATACAATCTTAGTTTATCCGCCAGCTATCTACACTGAATTAACTGGTTCTTTGCCAACACAATCATTAGATGCTACTAAAAAATATCTAATCGTTGGTCAAGTATTCGTAGAAAGTGGTTCAGTATTAACCATTCCTGCAGGTACTAAATTATTCGGTCAAAAAAGTTCTAAAGGTACTTTGGTAGTTAAACCAGGTGGACAAATTATCGCTAACGGTACTGCTTCTAATCCAATTATCTTTACTAGTAACCAAGATAAAGGTGCTAGAGAACAAGGTGACTGGGGTGGTGTTTTATTGTTAGGTAAAGCTAACGTAAACCAAAACTCACCAGCTATCGAAGGTATTACACCTGCAGTTACTTATGGTACTTTCCAAAGTTCTGCTAACGATAACGATAACAGTGGTAGTTTAAAATATGTACGTATTGAATACGCTGGTATCGCTTTAACACCAAACAACGAAACCAATGGTTTAACCATGGGTGCTGTTGGTAACGGTACTACTATTGATTACGTTCAAGTATCATACGGTGGCGACGATTCTTACGAGTGGTTCGGTGGTACAGTTGCTTGCTCACACTTAATCGCTTTCGGTGGTTGGGATGATGATTTCGATACTGACTTCGGTTTCAGTGGTAAAGTACAATACGCTATCGGTATCCGTGACCCTTTCAATGCTGACCAATCTGGTTCAAACGGTTTCGAATCTGATAACGATGCTTCTGGTTCAACTTCAACACCTAAAACTGCTGCTGTATTCTCTAACGTAACTTTGTTAGGTCCAGTTTACGATTCAGCTAAAACTACTTTCAGTGGTAACTACTTACACGCTTTACACCTTAGAAGAAACACTGAATTATCATTGTTCAACTCTGTTATCGTAGGTTACCCAATTGGTTTAAACTTAGATGGTACTTTAGCTAACTACACCAGTGGTGCTGCAGTATTGGATAACAATATCTTGGTTTGCCCAGGTGTTAAAGGAAAATCTCAACGTGCATTCTTCAATGGTGCTGCTGCTGATGCTAACGTAGCTACTTATTGGAAAACTACTAAATCTAACACAGTATTTACTTTAAATAACCCACAAGCATTATCTGGTACTTTAACTTACTCTAAAACATTTGCTGATGCTGGTATCGAGCCAACTTTAATCATGGGCTTTAATACAGTAGCTGGTGTTTCTGGTGGTACTTACCCTCAAAACCCTAACTTAGCTTTATTCACTGGTGCAACCCAAAGTGGTGCATTGTTTACTGATGCTAAATTATCTGCTTGGTTCGACAAAACTACAAGTTTCAAAGGTGCTTTTGGTTCAAACGATTGGTCTGATGTTTGGTCAAACTTCAACACTCAAAACTTGACTTACTAATTAAAGAAGTAGTATTCTTTTCATATAAAATTAAGAAGCGCCCGATTATTCGGGCGCTTTTTTTGTGCGCATAATTTGCC
>CANFUB010000267.1 GCA_947450015.1 Bacteroidota bacterium
GTTGGCATTAATATGCTATGCTGCAACGTGCTTTCTAAAATGGTTTATTATTTCTCTGCAAATTGTGGCTTCGGTCGGTTCTCTTCTTTTACTTTTTGTTTGGGCAAAAAGTAAACAAACTTAGCCGAAGGCGCTCTCATGAGCAAAGCGAATAAAAGCCCACCACGCATAGAAAATTTCAATTGGTTTTCTCGCGCAGCCTCGCCCTTCATCGCTAACCAATTAAAATTTTTACGCATGCGTGGACTCAACCCGCACGTATGTTGTTTTAGTAATGGTTTGTGGTATATTTGGCCTTCCTTGTTTCTATTAAACTTTAATTTTTTATTGGTCAAAAAGTAGGCAAACTTAGCCGAAGGCGCTTTCATGAGCAAAGCGAATAAAAGCCCACCATGTATAGAAAATTTGAGGTGTATTAAGTCTTTGTTCAGAGAATGATACCTTTAGAATTAAACTCAAAAACAATTAAGTACAAAAAAAAGCCCCGCATTGTATGTGGGGCTATTTTGTATGGATGCGATTCATCGCATCTTGCATTATTTTGAATAGAACTATTCGCCTGATTTTACGACGATGTCCATTAAGTCGCTGCTGATGCCGGTGAAGCTAAAGCCACCATCGTGGAATAGATTCTGCATGGTAACGTAGCGGGTGTAATCGCTGAATAAACTAACTACATAGTTGGCACAAGCCTCTGATGGGGCATTGCCCAATGGACTCATTTTATCGGCATAGTTAAAGAAGGCATCGAAGCCACCAACACCGCTACCAGCTGTGGTAGGTGTAGGACTTTGACTGATGGTGTTCACCCTTACTTTTTTAGATTTACCATAGTGGTAACCAAAGCTGCGTGCGAAACTTTCTAACAATGATTTGGCATCAGCCATTTCGCTGTAATCTGGAAATACACGTTGTGCAGCAATGTATGATAATGCCACAATACTACCCCACTCGTTCATGGCATCTTTTTTTAATAAAGTTTGCATTAAACGGTGAAACGAAATTGCAGAAATATCTAAAGTTTTGTGCATAAAATCGTAGTTCAATTCGGTGTAAGGAATTTTCTTTCTTACATTTAAACTCATGCCTATGCTGTGCAATACAAAATCTAATTTACCGTATTTAGCAACGGCTGCATCAATTAAATTATTCATGTCCTCTTCTAAAGTAACATCGCAACCGATGACTTCTGAATTGGTCTTAGCAGCTAACTCATTGATAGCTCCCATACGCAATGCAATTGGCGCATTGGATAATATAAATTCAGCACCTTCGGCATGTGCTAATTCGGCTACTTTCCAGGCGATCGACTTGGTATCTAATGCACCGAAAATAATTCCTTTTTTTCCTTTTAAAATCATGATTTAATTATATTGGTTTGATGCTGCAATTTTAGGCAAATAATATGGAATAATAGCAAAAAATAAGGTCGAGGAAGTCCCCGACCTTATCAACAATGTAGTGGCAGTGCCTTATTCTACAACAAGTTTCTTAACTGCTACTCCGTTTAAAGTGTTTACTTTTACGATGTAAATGCCTTTGGCCCATTGGGTGCTTGGCAAGTTAAATACGGTTTGATCTTGATTGGTATTTGATTCAAATATCACTTGTCCATTCATGTTCATCACTGTAATACTTTGTGCATCCAATACTTCAATATTCACATTGCCAGAAGTTGGATTCGGATACAAATTAAAATCAACAACAGTGGTATTTAATACTGCGGTATTGGTACCACTTACACCAGTAGCAGTGGCCATGGCACCTAAGCTAGTATTATAGTAAGAACCTGCATTCGACGTTTCTAATTTCACGGCTTTTACCAAGTAATGGTTGTTGCCTGCATATGGGTCGGTATCGGTATAGGTTAATCCTGTTACTGGTTGCGTTGTAATTCTAAAATATAAATTATTGGCATCAGTGGCGCGGTAAATATGGTAACCTAAAAGGCCTGGTTCGTTCGAAGCGGTCCAATCGAGTTTAACATTTTTATTTGAATTGACATTGGTTGCAGTGACACCTTTTGGCATGTCGCAATATTTCATACGCAATGATGGATCGCCCATTAAGGTCATGCTAATTCTGCGGTCTAAATAATTGCCATTATAACTACCCATAAAGCCACTAGCCAAGGTCATATCAGTATTATTGTTTTGAGAAATAATGGTAGAGAATCCTACAGAATAACCCAAGGCCATGTGTTGGAAATACCAATGTGGACGGGCCGCCCAACAAGTAGTCAATGTAAAACCTTTACTCGCTAAACAGCTTCTTAAGAAATTATCTGAATTGTCCCAGTCGCCAAAATAGCTACCGAATTGCACATTGAAGACTGCTAATAAACTGTCCTTGTAATTCGCAGAAGTATAGATACCATTGCAAGTGGTGTAAGAACCACCACCCATTAAATCAGAGAAGATATACGACTTGGCTTTTACACTGTCCATAAAATTACCAGTTGCATTAATATTCGCTGCACCTACCAAAGCCGAAGCATTGTTCCAGCCACTGCGCATTGGCATTTCGCCACCTAAGAAACCAAAATTATCGCAAATAAATGCTTTGTCTCTTGGCTTAATTTGACTGGCTTTGAACTGGTGTAATTTTCTTAAATACTGTTTAATCAATTGCAATTCAGTTAAAGGTTGAGAAGGCAAATTTCTTAAATCAACTCTACCAATTTGAATATCCAAATCGCTAGGAATAAAATGCTGATCGAATTTACCATCGTTCGGATTGTTTTGATTTTCAGTTCTAGCAACACCAGACACCATGGTGTAATCATCGGTCCAATCGCCATCCATATCGGCATAATAACAATCTGTTGGCCATGCACCACCGTGCTCTGTGTGCGCATCAGGATTTAAATTAAAAGTATTAGGCACTTGTAAACCTGAATAAGGCACTGTTATTTTTCCGATTAGTAAACAGTAGGTATTGGTAGCAGGACTCTTATCGTACCATGCTTTTATTTTTGCTTTAATGGCTGGAGCTTTTGCCGTAGGCGATACCAATTCGAAAGAGGCAATGAAACCATCTGCAATATAATCGTTCAACCAGGTGTTGCGTTCTGTTGTGCTTAAGCCATTGTAGGTGGTTGAATCGATGACCAATAAAATGGCATTTCTAAAATCAACCAATGGCAAGTTAATGCCTGAGCTGATGTAGCCAATTTGGTAAACACTGTTGCCAAATAATTTCATAATTCTGTAGTCATACGCCACACCAATTTTGGCAGATGTATCTGTTAAAGTAGCCGCAGATGTTTTGCCAATGTAGGTTACCCAATCATTGGTACCTACTGGCTTGCGGTGCACTTGAAAACCATTGCCACCAGAAACAATCCAATTCAATTTGATGCTGTGATTGCTGGCATTAACAGTGGCCGACACTTGAAAAGAAGAATCTTTTACATTCTGCGCATTGAGTAGCGATGTACCCATTAAAAGGCACAAGGTTAAAAGCCACTTATATTGAAATAAAGTGCTTTTGTTCATGTTGTAGTTTGTGTTCATTTTATAGATATTGTGTGTTGTTTGTGTTATTGTTTAATGAAACTGTGATAGTACAATTGGCTGTTACCATTGATCACCACGGTATAAGTACCAGAATTTAAATCTGCACAATTAAGTGTCAAATTATTAGTTAATACTTGTTCTTTTATTAATTGACCAGCGGCATTGAAGACGCGGCAAACTGCATTTTCAAAAGCAGGATTTACAAAATGCAAGTCGTTTTGAACAGGATTTGGATACGCTAAATTAGAAGTCGCAGCAATTGTTTTTAAGCCTGATGGTGCTGTTATTGTAATCATATTAACCGCAGTAGAATCGGCCGTTCCAGAAAAATTAGTGGCCGCACATTTTACAGTGTATAGACCCGCATTGGCAAACACCAAACTTGGATTGGTAGAAGTGGCATTGCTTGAACGCACAAAGCTTACTCCTGCAGATGGTGTGATGGTCCAGGTATAAGCAGTACCAAAGGCAGGGGTTGTTTTGTTGCTTAATTTAAAAGTATCAATATTGGTTTTACCACTCGCTTTATCAACGGTGAATTTTACTTTAGGTCCGAAAACCGATGGTGGCGCGGTTCTGTAATGGTCGCGGTACTTAATCGTTGTTGGCGTAAACACGCCTGCTACTTCGGTTCCTGTTACTTCTAATACTGGAATTTTTTCGGCAGTGCTCAACCATTTGTATTCTA
>CANFUB010000268.1 GCA_947450015.1 Bacteroidota bacterium
ATCGTAAGGAAATTTCGCCCAACCAAAAGCCGTCTTTTTTGCTAAATAAGCATCCTCGATGGCCGATTTGAATACAGCTTTTTTACTTTTTCCTTTCAATTCTGCCCATTTTCTAATTTCTCTAAGGCCTTTTATAAATCTGCCCTGAAGCATTAATTCGGTCGTGTATTTAAAAAAATGGTGGTGATAGCCCGCCATTATTTCATCACCACCTTGTCCGGATAATAAAACCGTAATGCCATTTTCTTTAATCACCCTTTTGATTATGTACTGTGCAAAAAATGTAGTATCACCAACAGGAGAGCCAATTTGATAAATTTGAGATAAAAAGGTCTCCTTATCAAAATCTGCTAGTGGATTAATCTGAATATTTTTCGACTCAAGATAATCATTTGCTAAGTTGATAAAATAAGACTCATCCTCAGGTGTTCCCTTTTCGGCTATTACAGAAAATGTTGTAAAATTATGATGTTTTAAAACATCCTTAGCAACAAATGCAATTGAAGTGGAATCTAATCCACCAGAAAGCGAAATACCCCACTCTACATCTGATCTCAAACGTACTTTAACAGCGTCTGACATCAATCTGCGAAAGGTTTCTAAGACTTCTTTCTCGGATAATTTAGAGCTAACAGATTTTGGCAATTCATAAAACAATTGAGGAGAGGTGTCGAACGCTAAGGTATCCTCATTCAACTTAAACTTATAATAGCTCGCTTTAGGAAAACGAAAAATATTCTTGAAAAAAGTTTCGTTATTGTAAAATAAGTAACCCAAATCCATGAACACATCCACTACTGAGTCGTTGATGCCATCGACTTTATTGGGAAATGACATGATTTGCTTTGGTTCTGACATCAAAATAAATCCCTCAGAATCCATTTGATAGTAAAGTGGTTTAACCCCAAATCTATCATTCGAAACTAAAATTTCGCCTGATTTAAAATTGTACATGACAATGGCCCACATACCATTGAATTTCTCGAAACATTTGGTGCCCCAATGCTGGTAAGCGGCTACTATTACTTCGGTATCTGTACTTGTATTGAATTGATAGCCTTCGGTTATCAATTGTTCCTTTAATTCAGGAAAATTGTATACTTCACCATTAAAAACAATGGTGTAATCCAAATAGAAAAATGGTTGGTGTCCAGCGCTGCTTAAATCAAAAATTGACAAGCGTCGATGCCCTAGTAATAAATCATATTGGTTTGTGTCAAAATCAACTTGTTCGAGGGTTTGCCCTTTAATTTCTTTGGGCGTATCATTAGAAATAAGCACTTCATATTTCTTCGTTCTCGTATTAATTAGCACTAATCCCTCACCATCGGGACCTCTGTGCTTTATCAATTGCAAGGAATTCAACGCTTGCTGCACATCTTCTTTTACAATGCCTTTTTGTTTATATACTGTTAAAATTCCACACATTGTTTTTATTATTTAATTTGCAAAATTGATTCTGCAAATTGTTTGTAATTGTTTTCAGCGCTAAAATTAATTTGCCAAAAATTTATGATTTTTTGACGCGCTTCTTTTGAATTAAATGGACCTAATTTGCAATTCAAAATAATGTTATTGAGTTGTTCTAATGCGAAGTTGGCAGGTATTAATACACCTGTTTGATCTGTCACAATTTCTTTGCAACCTCCAACATCTGTTGAAATAATCGGAATGCCATGACTGATTGCCTCCATCATACTCACTGGTAGTCCTTCGCTTGAGCTTAAACTTACCAAGTAATCAAAATGCTTTGCGCTATATAATTCATGGATTTGCTTGCTGGTCATATTACCATGAAAAATCACCTGAATATTTTTAGGGAGTGTTGCTGCTATGGTTTTCAATTTTTCTAAATCTTCACCATCGCCTATTACTTCCCATACAAGGACTTGATCAGTTAATTTTAAGGCCTCTGCAAGCAACTCTAAGCGCTTTATTGACCGAACCCTCGAACAGGTGACTAAACGAATAGCAGATGTGTTCTCAAATACAAATTGAGAATTGCTCTCAATGCCTAAATAGCTTATGCCAATTTTGTGGCTATAGCGCTTATTTTTTAATTTTAAATGCGCTGCACCTAATCGCGAAACGGACCATAACTGATTCATTAAAGACAATTGAAAAGCGCGGAAAAAAATATGTTTATAATCCGATTGCTCTTCAAATACATCGAAGCCATGCGCCCGCGAAATAAAATTAACCACTGGTGAATTCAACTTTGTAAATGCCGCAATGGTTGCCAAGTCATCACACCAATAGGTGTACAGAGTGGTTTGATTTGGTGCCTTTAAAGTTGACTTTATAAAAAGCGCTTTTAAATAACATTGTTTTAAAAGCGCTAAATTAAATTTTAGTGTTTTGAAGAAAAGTAACTTATTGGGAATTCTGAAGAATTCATTCAATAATAAACTCAACAATGGGCGGATAAAATGTCCATCGATACTGCCAGTTTTTGTACTTTCTATAAATTGCAACTCAACATTATCGGGCAAATGGTGAATCGCTTTTTCACCTGCTTTACCACTCACCGGACAAACGATAATTTTAGAAAAATACCGACTACTTATTGCTAATTCATCTATCAAAAATTCCTCGCCAGCATGCACTGGGAAATGATGGGTTAGAACAAATAGTATTTTTTCAGACATTCAATTATTTGTAGTTTTTAAGTTTTTATAAAACTTAAACAACACCTATTATCAATCGTCTAAACCGCCTTTGAAAATATTATGGCGCATTTTCCATTCACCATTTTCATCTTTGCCCCACAGGTGTGGCGATCTGTATTTATCAACGCTTTTCCAGAAATCTTCTTCAGTAGTATCAATGTATTCCAAAAACTCTTTGAAGTATTTTTTTGGAAATTCCGCATCATATCGTTGAACTAATGCAACACCTTCTTCACGGGTAATTTTTCCATTTCTGATTTCTTGATCGGCATCGTAAGTGGCACGGCCAATTCCAAATTTTATCCAAGTTGTGAAATAATGGAATGGATCTATTTTATCATCAATACTGCTGTATTTAGAATAACTACCTTCAGTTCTCTCTGGATTCGCTTGGAAACCAGTGTTCTCAACGGCATAATAATAGCACTCTTGTGGATCCCATTTTAAATAATAACCTAAATAGTGCATTTCAATACCTTTTTGGTGAAGCTCTTCTGCTTTTGGTGGAATATAAGGTGCGAAATCATTGATAGTGAAACCATATTTATCAATAATCTCTTTCATACTCGAACCACCAAAACGCATTTCTAATGGATCGCCAACAGAATAATAATCTTCGTTCATTGTAGGAATATTATTCTCGTCAACTTTATTGCCATACTCAGCTTGATTCTCGCCATACATTACCAATTTAACACCATATTTTGCTGCTATTGAAGGACCAATAATTCGTTGACCAATAATGAACGGTTGGAAAGGGTGCATGAGGTCGTGGAAAGCTAATTTCGTCAACAAACGGTGTAGTTTACCATTTGGCGTATATAATAAATTATCATGACCACCAACATGCATCCAATTTTGAAAATTTTTGAATCCAATGTCGGTATATAAATGGGGTGCCCAAGTAACGGTCAATGGGTTCATATTGTATTTATACTTCAAAATATGAGAGGTATATGCGCTGTCTTTACCGCCACTACCTGGCACAACAACATCATAAGAACCATTCTTGCTTCTAAATTTATCTAATAATTTTAAAAGTGTTTCCTCGCGTTCTTTCCAATCAATGTTGGTTTCCTTTTCATCGTGGTATCTACAAGCCGAACAAATTTCCTCGTCGTCAAATTCAATGGAATGTTTTTTCTGTTCCGTTGTACTCTTAAACTCAATTGTAGAACTAGGACGTTGATTTGAAATAACGCATCGTTTACAGAATTTTACTTCACTTGGCAGGCCATAATAGGCTTCCTTTGCTGGTTTCGTCATATGGTTAATTTTTTATTTTAATATTTTAACCAAGTTTAAACTTGGTGTTTGTTGTATAATGTTCAGTGCTATTCTTATTTCATTTTATCAATGAAATTTTTTAGAATCTTGAGGCCCATTTCGCCACTCTTTTCAGGATGAAACTGCGTACCGTAAATATTGTTTTTTTCGACAGCACAACAAAATGAATTGGCTCCAAACTGCGCGGTGGCTAAGGAATCATTTATATCACTTGGAATAGCGGCATATGAATGCACAAAATAA
>CANFUB010000269.1 GCA_947450015.1 Bacteroidota bacterium
CGTGATAACACAATTGTATAATAACAAAAAGCAAAAGCCCTGCAAGTAAGGCAATAGCTATTGGAGACAAATGGATAGGTAACATTAATTTATTTTAAATCCAATGCCTGTTCTTTGCGTTGGAATATTATCTGCTTTAAATTCTGAAACATCGGCAAGCGTTAATGCGCCAACTATCTTAGGTGTACGCTTGGTCTTAGGCAATTCACTTAAACGCAAATGTTGATTCTTAACAGCCTCTTCCACTACTTTTCTTACAGCTCTACCATTGCCAAAAAACTTATCGCGTTTTTCGTACATGTAGGTAATGTATGATTTTAAATGTACACTGGTTTCTTCATCAGGTGTAATGTTATGATCGGCCAATTGCTGAAGTGCTATGTCAAACAAATCATCTGGCTTGAAATCTTCGAAATTAAAGGTTCTATCAAATCTCGATTTTAAACCTGGATTGGCTTCTAAGAAACGTTCCATGTTTTGGGTATAACCAGCAGCGATCACAATAAACTTACCGCGTTGGTCTTCCATTCTTTTCAACAAAGCTTCTACTGCTTCTCTTCCATAATCATTCCCACCACCTTCTGTTAAAGCATAGGCCTCGTCAATAAACAAGACACCGCCCATGGCTTTTTCAATAATCTCGGCAGTTTTAATAGCGGTCTGACCGATATATCCACCCACCATTGATTGTCTATCGCATTCTACTAAATGACCACGCTCTAGAATACCAAGTGCTTTGTAGATCTGTGCTAATATACGGGCCACAGTGGTTTTACCAGTACCAGGATTACCAAGGAATACAGAGTGCAATGAGAAAATCTCTCTTGGATTTTTTCCTGATTCTTTGTAGAAACGCACCAACTTTATCAACTCGTCGATATCGTGTTTAACCGATTGTAGGCCAGTTAATTTTTTCAACTTGCTGGTCGACTCTTTTAACAAGTCCTCATCAATTGGTATATCGGCTAATTTACCTTTGTGATCTAAGTAGGTTCTTTCGATGTCTTCTTTTTCGATGGTGCTTAAACTTTCAACCGTTAATTTTTTAGGGTCTTTGCTTTTCATTACCCTTAAACCAAGGTTCATTTTAAACTCATCAATCAAAGAGTTCACCATACGCGCATTACCAAAGAATTTATCGCGTTCGCGGTAATTAGACACCAAATGTTTGTACAAGGCATCAATCGCTTCTTTGCTCAATTTCACTCCGCGTTTTTCACAAGCGAAAGTTGCAATTTGCGCCAACTCTTGCGGCACATAATCAGGGAAATCATACGTCATGGTAAACCTTGATTTCAAACCAGGGTTCGATTCCATGAAGATGTCCATCTCTGCAGGATAACCTGCCACTATAATCGCAATGTCATTGGCATCGCTCAATTCTTTTAATAAAATCTCAATGGCTTCTTTACCGAAATCTTTGCTATCATCGTCTTTGCGCGCCAATGAATAAGCCTCGTCGATAAACAAGATCCCATCTTTTGCTTTTTTAATAGCCTCTTTGGTTTTAGGGGCAGTTTGACCGATAAACTCGGCCACTAAATCACCTCTGTCAACTTCGTGCACATGGCCTTTTTTCAACAAGCCTAATTCTTTATAAATGCGACCCAACATACGGGCCACAGTGGTTTTACCAGTACCAGGATTGCCTTTGAACACTGCATGTAAATTGATGTGTTCATCGTCGGCTAAACCTTTCTCTTTTCTTAACGCTAAAAATTTAAGATAACTGGTATACTCTTTTACTTTGTCTTTGATAGAATCGAGACCCACCATGCTGTCCAAATCCTTCATCACATTTTCGTATGAGTCGGGCACCACTGGTGCGGTACTTTCTGATTTTTCTGCAGGCTCGCCATCCAAGTCATCGTCTAGTAAATCGAAATCAGCATCGAAATAAAACCCTGTTTGAACCAAAGGCACAAAGTCTTCATCTACTGCTTCAATATAATCATCGCCTACTTCGAAAGGCACGCTGGCCACTAATTCGTCCATGAACACCACTTCGATATAATAGCGACCACGACCCCAAGTACCTAACATATCGCTACCCCATCCTACAGTGGTATTGAAAAAATCTTCATCTGGTTTTACGAAGAATAATTTAGAAGCAGAGCCTTTCAAATGACCTGAAGATGTTTTGTAATTGAAGGTTAATTCGCAAGCCCAGTCGGCACTTTTGCGCACTAAATTTTTTGCATTAATTTCAATCCAAATATAACGCGTACTTAGGGCATTGAAGCCTACATAGTATTTGCGTTCGCCTTGCACCATGTTGGCATCAGGACCTTCATATAATTTTACAGCTTCAACTTTAAAGTATGGGTTAATACCATTGCGCACCAATCCTTGGCGTTCAATGTAAAAACTTTTAGAGCCGATTAATTCTTCTTCAATAAATGCTTCCCAACGGTAGGCACCCGATTTCCAATAGGTGCTTGGTGTTTTAACACCCCAGCCTTCGCGCACAAACACAATGTTATCGCGTTTATCGATTGGACGGTCGCAATTCAATTCGCAAATTTCTTCGTCTTGTTCGTTTAAGCATTTGAGTCTTAATTTAAGATCCCAATTTTCTTCATCATATTTTTTATTGAAGAAAGAAAATTCGCAATAAACATACGAGGCTTCTTGTTCATCGAACACCGAGCGGTATTTTTTTGCATTATTGGCCAGCCATTCAGTGCTGCCATAGGTCTTGATATCTCGAAATTTTAAACAGTCCTTGTAATTCATTATAAATAAGGGGAAATAAAGTTCAATATTACAAAGAAAAAAGAAATAAAACGCACACCAATTTGCAATTTAATCTACAGTTTATAGGCAGTGTCTAATTAGGATGGCAAGCCTGATTTACATAGCAAAAGCAGCCTAAAAATGAAGTAGACCTCCATCCAAAAATGGAATGGAATGCATTTAATTTAAAAATACTTTTTGTTTTTTTGATAAAAAACTTACTTTTGCAATCCCTTAAAAAGGGTGAGGTGCCTGAGAGGCCGAAAGGAACAGTTTGCTAAACTGTCGTACGGGTAACTGTACCGAGGGTTCGAATCCCTCCCTCACCGCAGTGAAGCAGAGACAACCCCTTTTCGAAAGAAAGGGGTTTTTGTTTTTAGTACGAGAAGGGCGCTTGCGCGCTTGTCGGATTAAAATAAAAACACTGCGCAGCAGGGGTTGTCACGCTTCACTGCAGGCCCATCCCGCAGGATCATGCAATAATCCCTCCCTCACCGCAACAAAGTATAGACAACCCTTTTCTTCAGAAAAGGGTTTTTTGTTTTTAGTTGAGCAAATCGCTTGCGAATTTGCTCATAATAAAAAACAAAAATAACCTTGCACAGCAAGGTTGTCTATACTTTGTTGCAGGACCCTCCAGCTGGGATCATGCAATAATCCCTTCTGTAGAAATATGTTTTAGTTGAGCAAATCGCTTGCGAATTTGCTCATAATAAAAAACAAAAATAACCTTGCACAGCAAGGTTGTCTATACTTTGTTGCTGGACCCTCCCGCTGGGTTCATGAAATAATCCCATTCCCCGAAAGTTAATTTTTAGTTGAGCAAATCGCTTGCGAATTTGCTCATAATAAAAAACAAAAATAACCTTGCATAGCAAGGTTGTCTATACTTTGTTGCAGGACCCTCCAGCTGGGATCATGCAATAATCTCTCACATAAAAAATATTGCTTAATTACTCCTACCTATTAGTAATTCCAGTGCTAAGCGACCTTTTAATTTGCATTATTTTAAAAAAGAATTTGCATAAGTAAAATAAAATTGTACTTTTGCAGCCCAGTTCTTAAAAAAAACACCGCGGGGTGTAGCGTAGCCCGGTATCGCGTCTGCTTTGGGAGCAGAAGGTCGTAGGTTCAAATCCTGCCACCCCGACTAAAGAAAATCCGTCCGCCTGAGGCGGACGGATTTTTTAATTTAAGGGCATGGTCCGGTAGCTCAGTTGGATAGAGCAACAGATTTCTAATCTGTGGGTCAGGGGTTCGAATCCCTTCCGGATCACAAAAAGCAAAGCCTTCACTTTCGTGAAGGCTTTTTTTATGCCCCAAGAAATCATCAAGTCCGTAGGACTTGAATGATTTTAAAGGGGCATAAAAAAAGAAGCCAGTGAAGCTGGCTTTGCTTTTTGTGCTAAGCCACCACTGTGGATCACGAAGTAATCCCTAACACC
>CANFUB010000270.1 GCA_947450015.1 Bacteroidota bacterium
AATAATCAGCGACTGAGCACCCGCATGGGCTGCGGCAATGGGGTCTTTTTCGCCAATTCTTCTCGCAACAATGGCTGTTGCTGCTGTGCTTAAACCTATGGCAACTGAATAAACAATAGTGATGACCGATTCTGTTAAACCCACAGTGGCAATAGCGTTCTCGCCAAGCTTGCCCACAAAAAACATATCTACCAAAGCGAATACACTTTCTAAACTTAATTCCAATATCATTGGAATGGCCAATAGAAATACCGCCTTGCGAATACTGCCTTGGGTATAGTCTTGCTCTTCGCCATTCAATGAAAGTTTAACTGCATTGTAAATGGTGCGCAGCGATAATTTATCTGTCGTGTTATTTTGTATGCTGGGTTCCAAAGGGTCTGTTATTAATTAAGTTACGAATATAATATACTGTTTATTTATTTTGAATTGTATTTTTCTAATCCAAAGAACTATTTATAATTTTTAAATTAAATGAATTCAATTAGATTTGACTTAGAGAAAAGTATAACAAATGAGGTGTTTTAAATTTAACAGAATTTCAAAAGTAAGACAAGAAATTACTTCGATACTTTTTCTAAGCTTTATTTTTTTATTATCAAATTGCAAGGACAAATCATGTGGAATCTTGTACAAACCTACTATTCCAATTTTTTGTTCTCCAAGTAATGATACTTTTAATATTGGAGATTCTTTTGCGTTTGAAATTGCCACCACAAGTAAATTGCAAGATTTTGAAACAGGAACATTTAGTAGTTTTAATAATTTTAAATTTGATTTGTTTTTGTTTGTGCAACAATATTTGGATACGAGCAAGGTAAGAGAGGACCAACCATTTGCGCCTGAGGCACTAGAATTACATCCAGTAAAAGGGTCGTCTAATTTAGGGTCAAGTGGTTATTTTATAAATGCAATTTATGTCAATGATAGTATGAAATTAAAATTAAATATTAAACTGTTAAAGTCAGGTTTGTATTCGATTAGATTAATAAATTTTTTTAAAATCAATGCCCATGGTGGTAATAATGTAAAAGTAACAAATTCAAAATGCGATGAATATGTTGAACAGGTATATCCTAATTTCAATAATGATACTAGAAATGAATCCTTGGTATCAGATTTTAAGCGTTTTCAATTTGCGGTAAGTCAAGATCGCAGTCAAGAGTGGTTATCAACAAATTCCTATTATTATTTTTATGTTAAGTAAATACGGACTGTATATAAGAATAAATATTGCTAGTAAAATGCAACAAATATTTATGGGTTTGTTATTCCTTAGCGCAGTAATTTTTCAAAGTTGTAAGGATAAAAATTGTACTAAAATTTATACTCCAATTATGAAAATGGAGGTATTGAAGGGTGACGATACTATACATATTTTTGATACTTTAGTTTTAAGAGGACGAATGGCAAGTAACCTAGTAGATAAGGAAACAGGCCTTCTTACAAATTTCAATAATTTTCGATTCGATTTATTTGCTGGTGTATTTATGTATTCTGATACAAGTCAATTACTCGCTTTACCAACTGAGGCTATTACTAAATTTGATATTATCGATATAAAAGGGAGCAGAAATAATACAAACAATGGTTTTTTTATTAATTATTTAGCGGCCAACGATAGTATAAATTTTGAGTATAAGTTTATACCAAAGGATACAGGTTTATTTTTAATAAATGTTTTCCATAATGTTAAGAATAGCGCACATGGACGCAACAATGTTAGAATTACAAATACAAATTGCAAAGAGTATATTGATTATACTGCGGTAATTTTTAATGAAGGGAAAACGAATCGAAACTTGGTATCATTATTTGATACAAGTTACTTTGATAAGCGACAAATTTGGGAGTTAAATCATTCTAACTTTTTCTTTTATGTTAAACCATGATGCAATTATACCATAATTGCTTATTAATGTACATATTCATTAAAGATCTTATTCAACCAACGGATCATAATAAATATAGCAATGGCTGCTATTAATAAAAGGAGTGAGTTGGTTAAAAAGAAATACGCTTTGTTGTCATAGCCATCCCACATCGAAGCGAGGATGCCTGATAATTTATTGCCTATCGAGGTGCTCAAAAACCAACCGCCCATCATCAAAGAGGTTAAGCGCGGTGGACTTAATTTAGACACCAAACTCAAGCCCATTGGACTCAAAAATAATTCTCCAATGGTAATTACACTATAGGTGCCCCATAGCCAAGCATCACTTGCTTTTTCGGCTCCGTTGTTGCAGTAATAGACAGCAGCCACCATTACCAATGGCGACAAGGCCGAGATTAACAAGCCCCATGCGATTTTTGATGGGGTAGAAGGTTCGCGGTTTCTGCGTTTTAAGAACATAAAAAATGCCACCACCAATGGTGTTAATGCTACCACACAAAATGGATTAATGGATTGATACAGCTCTGTGTTAATTACCTTGGCATCTTGGTCCATAGGAGGTGCATCTTTGGCAGGTAGATTTCTGAAATAAATATGCCTTCCCAATTCTTTTACAGCTTTGCCAGAATCGTTTTTAATAAGGTTGAAATTTTTATCGAATTTATCGACCATGCCCACACCCGATGGAATGGTTTCCATTAATTTTAAATTGTCTAATACTGGTTCGGCTGCTGCAGGTACCCCACGGTTGGTATAGTACTTAGCCCATGTGGTTAAGGCTGTTCCGTTCTGTTTGAATACCGCCCAAAACATGACAGAGACTAAGAACACTACCAATAATGCGGAGATTGGTTTTTTATCGGTGCTCGATGCTTTAGTGTAAAGCGATATATAATAATAGATGATAGGAATGGTAGCGAAAATAAAGGCGTCCGAACTATCCGACCCAAAGATATTGCCATGCGGATTGGCCGAAGAGGTAATGCCTTTAATCATCCAACCGATAGTACCAAAAATTAAAGCAGGTAAAAAGATGGTAGCGAAAATTTTCCCCAAAGGGGTGTCTTCTGCGGTGGTTGGTTTAATGACATTGCCAACCTTATAATGTTTCATGCCGATTAGGAATACTGCAAGTCCTAAGAACATGCCAATACCAGCGCCTAAAAAGGCATAGCCCCATCCATATTTATTGCGCAAATAAGCCGCAATAAAATTGCAAATCAAGGCACCCACATTAATACCCATGTAAAAAATATTATAGCCAGAATCTTTCATGGCCTTGTATTCAGGTTGGTTGTAAAGATTGCCTAAGAGGGTAGAGATATTTGGTTTGAAAAAGCCATTGCCTAAGATGATTAAAAACAAGCCAATGTAAAAAATGGTGAGGTCGTGTACCGATAGCATGCAATAACCCACACCCATTAAAGTACCGCCAATTAAAATGGCTTTCACATAGCCGAGTTTTCGATCGGCCAACAAGCCACCAATAAAAGGCGTAAGAAATACAAAGGCGATGAAAGTACCGAAAATATCATAGGCTTCTTTCTTGTCCATGGCAAAACCACCTGCAGTGCCAGTCCATTTTTCCATGAGGTATTGGGTAAAAATACCAATGATCAGATAGTAGCCAAAACGCTCCCACATTTCGCTAAAGAATAAATAGGGAAGGGCCTTCGGATGTTTATTATTGTTAGCCATATTTTTTATGCTTACAAGAATAAGGAATAATTTTGAAAATAGAATAAGGTGATGCCCCAAGTAAAGGGCACATGAAAAACCGACCTAGGGGCGATTAGAATTTGCAGTTGCAGCCACCGTGCTGTTTGCCGCCACCCATGCTTTTCTTACTGCCACAAGCGCTTGCGGTAGTTAATAAAATAAGGAGTGCTGCAAAAAATAATTTAGACTTCATCATAATTAGAAAACGAAAATAATGAAAAAAAAGTATTTGAACACTATGCGATAGTTATTCAATACATCTGAAATATATTCTAGATAGGGTTTTCTCAACTCTGAAGGAGTTGAACACGACTAGCCACCGATGCAATCGGTGGTTAGCAAAGAATGAGGATTCAGAACCCTAAATGGGTTCAACATGGGTTTTGTACCCAGTGGTCTTTGCAGTCAACCCTTATGCAGAATTGAATAATGCCATTGTTTGGCAAGTCACAAACCATATGTTTTTTTTTATGTTTGTGTTACCTACTTTTGCCTTATGGAAATAATTGAACAAGGCTTGCATATCTTGATGCATTTAAATGATCATCTAAAAAC
>CANFUB010000271.1 GCA_947450015.1 Bacteroidota bacterium
ATATTCAACTTCATTAAATAAAAATTGTTCTCCACCCAAATATGGAAAATATTGACAAAATAAATAAATATTATTTTTTGTATTCAAATCCTCAACTAAATTCATTTATTTTTTTTGATACCTTCATGATATCTGGTACTTCTAAGTCAAAATACATTGGCAATCTTAACAAACTATCCGAATAATGGTCTGTTTGAGGTAAAACTCTACCATCGTGTTTATTAAAATAATAAGGACTTTTATGAAGACTTAAATAATGAAATACAGTGTTAATAGATTCATTTTTTAAGTGTTCTATCATTTTTGTTCTCTTTTCTAAATTATCAAACACGATGTAAAACATGTGGGCATTATTAGTCGCATAACTTGGGATAGTCGGCAACTTTATTACACCATTTTCTTCGGCAGATTTTAACCCTGCATAATAACTTTCCCATAATAATCTTCTTTTGGCTTGTATTATATCTAATTGTTCTAACTGAGCATATAGGAATGCTGCTACAATTTCGGATGGCAAAAAAGAACTTCCAACATCTACCCAACCGTATTTATCAACCTCGCCTCTAAAAAAAGCTGAGCGATTGGTGCCCTTCTCCCATATGATTTCAGCTCTAGCTGCAAATTGAGTGTCGTTTACAACTAACATTCCACCTTCCCCTGAAATAATATTCTTTGTTTCATGAAAAGAGAAAGCTGCTAAATGTCCAATTGAACCAAGGGGTTTTTTAACGCCATTCGAATCTATGTGAAAACTATCAATGGCTTGAGCAGCATCTTCAATGACAAATAAATTGTATTTGTTTGCAAGGGCCATAATGGTATCCATGTCGCAGGCGATACCAGCATAGTGTACAGGTACAATTGCTTTTGTTTTTGATGTAATAAGTGATTCTAGACTAGTAGCATCGATATTAGGATTTATAGCCATGGAATCGGCAAATACAATTTTAGCGCCTCTTAGAACGAAAGCATTGGCTGTACTAACAAATGTATAAGATGGCATAATAACTTCATCGCCAGGTTGAATATTTATTAATATCGCAGCCATTTCTAGTGCATCTGTGCATGAGGTAGTTAAAAGACATTTATTAAATTGATAATGTTCTTCAAAATACTGGTGACAAAGTTGGGTATATTTACCATTGCCTGATATTTTTTTGGAGCTTACTGCATCTGCTATATAAGCATATTCATTACCAGTAAGATGTGGTTTATTAAAATAAATCATTGGATTAATCAAATTTTTCAATATTCAAAATTATAGTATTAGCTAACTCAACTCTATTTGTACATTTTAGTAGTATTTCCTTTCCAAAAGTTCTTGAAAATATTATTACTATTTTAGGGGGCGATTTTATTAAATCACCAAAATTTTCGATTCTGTTCTTTAGTGATGGTAAATAATTATTGTATAGACTTGGTGTATCATCAATTAATCTACAGTTTAATTTATCTAAAATACTAAGGGCATTTAGTGCTCGTTTAGGTGAATAAATTGCAATATCCGATTCCTGATATTTTGCAATTTCTATGTTTAATCTTTCCAAAGAGTTTTTTATTTTCGTCGGGAATTCATGCCAATTATCCTTTAAATTTTGTTCAATTTTGTTTTGGTTATTATACTTATTTGAAAAACAACAAAAGATCATACCATCATTTGCTGCAGGGACAATAGTTTCAACTTGCATACCAATACTATCCGCAAGCAATATTAAACTTTCCCTTGTAAAATAATTAAAATGCTCATGCATAAATATCGAAACATCACCATTTTTTAAGTTAGGTTCACAATTAGGCATTCCAAAAATAATTTTACCATCTTGATTAAGACATTTTTTCTGTTCTAACATAAATTCCATAGGATTTGAAATATGTTCGATAACATTGTAATGAATTATTACATCAAATTTTTGTGAAATTTGATTGCTAGGGAAAAAATCACTTATTATTTCTATTTGATTTGTTTCACTTCTTAATTCCTCCACTTGTGGGCCTGGCTCTAAACCAACACAATAATATCCCAATTTATTTAACTCCTTTAATAAAAATCCATTGCCACAACCAATTTCTAAAATAGATTTATGTTCTGATAATTTTATATTTTTTAATATGAAATCTAAAGCAGCCCTACCTTGATGTCCACCATCTGAAAAATCCATTTCTCCATTTAACATTGAACCCTCTTCGTAAACACTTTTAAGTAAATTATTTAATTCAAGGTAAGATTCTTGATAAAAAAGTTTCAATTTAGAGTCATAGCCATAAATAAAAGGCATAATTTGAGGTTTCCCACTATTAAATTCATTTGGCTGTGCTCCAAAGAAAAAGGGTAATTGAATTGTTTGTAATTCCATATTTAAAAATTAGTAGTTTCGATAATTGAGTATAGAGGTCTTCCCTTTGTCTCTTTATAAATTCTTCCAATATATAACGCTGCTATTCCGATAAAAAACAACTGCAAACCAGAGCCTAATATTATAGAACAAATCAATGAAGGCCATCCAATTTGAAAATCAATTAAAGTAAATTTTAGGGTTATAATAATTAGCATAAACAAAATTCCTAAAAGGAATAAATAAAATCCAAGCTTAACTGCAATTTTTAGTGGAAGTTCTGAATAATCAAAAATAACATTGAAAGCTAATTTTACTTTTCTTCTAAAACTAAATTTAGATTTTCCTGCAAAACGCTCTCTTTGGTCTATAAACAAAGTGCCTCTTTTCATGCCAATATGCATTAGTATACCTTCTATAAATCTATTTTGTTCCTTATATTCCAAGAATTTATCTGCAACTTTTCTATTGAAGATTCTCATTGAAGATATTCCCTTTGGTATTTTTATATCAGTAGTTTTTTCTAAAAATGTCCAAAATAGTTTAGAAAATAAGTTGTTTAAAAATTTATCTCGTTTTTCCTTTCTAATACCTAAAACAATATCAAATCCTTTATTAATTTCTTTTAAGAAATTTCCTATTTCTTCTGGTGGATCTTGTAAATCAGGATCCATAGTTAAAATGAAGTCACCACTTGCATGTTTAATACCAGCTGTAACTGCAAGCTGTTTCCCATGATTATAAGAAAATTGTATTAATTTAATTTTTTTATTTAAGTCAGTATACTTTTTAATAATTGAAATGGTAGCATCAGTACTTCCATCATCAATAAAAATTATTTCCCAATTTATATCTAACTTGTCTAAGGCTAAAGTAGCTTCAGTAATGAACTGATTTATACATTCTTCTTCAAAATATACTGGTACTACTACTGATAATAATTTCATATTTATTTTAATTATGGCTTATTTAGATAAAGTATCCAAGGAAATATCATTTAGTGAATTTAAACTGCGATAAAAATTTGGATAATAGTTTTCCCGATCTATTAACCATGCCTTAATTCCTAGTTTCAATGCGGGTTCTACATCTAATTTTATCGAATCACCAATATAGATTATTTCCTCAGGTAGACAATTTAGCTTCTCTATTGCTCTGAGGTAAAATTCAATGCTTGGCTTTCTTATATTTTCAATTTCAGAGACAATCATTGAATTAAAAACAGAAGGATAATACTCGTCAATTATTTGATTCAATCCTCCATGAAAATTTGATATAATTGCCTTTTTAATATCTAGTTTTTTAAGATTAATGGTATCTGAAAATGGAGACCACGGTAAATAAGAACAAGAAGTGAAAATTTCTTCCAATAATTCATCGTTGGGAATTACTCCAATTGAATATAGCCACTCCTTATTAAATGTTTTATAAAAATCTCTAGAAGTCTTGTCTGGAAAATTAATTAATTCTGAAATAAATTTGTGCTGTTTTTTTAATTCAGTAAAGTCAAATTTAACATTATTTTTTTTCAAAACTGTGGCAACATTATCAAATAAATCTGGTTTATGAATTAATGTGTTTGCCGCATCAAATAACAATATCATATTTAAAAATCTATAAAATTATCTTGGTTATTTCCTTGATCAATCCCGTTCGGATATATTACATCTGACAAATACCTGTAAGCTACACCATCCGTAGTTTTAATATCCCCTATCTCACGTTCGTATAATAATTCATCGATGCAGTAAATTACATCTTTAAAGCCAAAATGAGATCTAATGGAATTTGTACCAGAAATTCGACAATTTATTTCAAATGGATTTACA
>CANFUB010000272.1 GCA_947450015.1 Bacteroidota bacterium
ACCTTTAATAACTCAACACTTTTACCCATGTTACCCATGCCTGGCATTACAGCACTAGCATTGGCTCCACTTACTGCATCAATCATTTTTCCCATTAAAAAAGGAAAGGCCATGGTACTAAAAGCCGAAAGGGATATAAAAATTAAACCACCGTAAAAATATTTTTTATGTGGACGTAAAAATTTGAAAAGAAATTTGAATTCTGAAAGTGAATCCTTTGTAAGTTTTACCTTAGGTAAATCGCGGTCTTGCCTCGGTCCGGCCATTGTATTAAAATTTAGTTGCGAAAATAATCAATTGCTGTTAGTTTAAATTAAATATTTCAGCATTTAGACAGATCGCATTTCTTTATCGTCAAGTATTCACTTAATTATTCCCTCACACTTATTATTTAATCATACTTATTTACTATTTTTGAAAAGTGAGATTTCTATTCGCCTTTCTATTTACTTGCCTTGCTGGTCAAATTGTTGCCCAAGGAATCTACACTGAATTCGGTCAAAGCAGGGTTCAAAAAAAAACCGAAACCTACAGTCTAAAACAAGATCAAATAGAAATTATTTACCATGAAGGTGGCGAAGAATTAGCAAAAATTGTGTTTGCGTATGTTATTCAACAGTTACCAGAATTCGAAACAAAACTGAATTACAATCTTAGCAATGGTATCAAGATTGTCGTTTACAATCATTTTATAGATTATCAAAATAGCAATATTAATCTTATCAATTTCCAACAAAGCAATAGCGGCTATTCTTACCTAACCGACAACACCAGTAGCATTTATTTTTCCGGCAGTCGCATTGATTTATACCGTCAGACACGCAGAGCCATCGCAGAGGTTTTAATCAGCGAATTTATTTATGGTGGCGATTTAAGAGAACGCATTCAAAATTCAGCATTATTAACTTTGCCAACATGGTATTATAAAGGCTTGGTGTCATATTTGGCAGAAAGTTGGAATGTAGAAAATGACAACTATTTAAAAGACTTTTTACTCAGTGGAAAAGCCCATACATTTACCAGTTTGCAAGAAGAAGATGAAGTATTGGCAGGGCATAGCATATGGCGTTATTTAGAAGAAAAGTATGGCGCAGGTTCCGTAAGCAATGTTGTATTCATCACTTGTATTGGTAGAAGTGTTGAAAGCGCTTTCAATTATTATACGGGCTTAACCATTAACAGCATGCTCAAGGATTGGGAGCAGTATTACAAGGATAAATACAGCTTTGATGAGAGCACATTTAAATTACCCAAAGGACAAGAAAATGTACCCGATAAATTGGCGAAGAAAAGAATCACCCAATTTAAATTGAGTCCAGATGGCAAACAAATCGCTATTGTTACCAATACACGCGGTCGCTACCAAGTAGTATTGTACAATGTCAAAACCAAAAAAAGTGATGTTATTTTCAAAGGGGGCCATCAAATTTTTAACCAACAAGCCTCTTATGATTATCCATTGATTGCATGGGATAACGATGGTAAAACAATCAGCATCATAACCTTCAAAAACAATCAATCCATGCTTACCAAGTACAATACGAATGGTAAAAAAGGAACAACTACTTTATTAGAAAACGTGCCCATCATCAAAGACTTTACCTTTAATTCTGAAGGTACAGAAATGGTCATGTCGATTATTCGCAAAGGGCAGTCGGATATTATCATTTACAACCTAAAAACGAAAACCATTAGCGATATTACAAATGATATTTATGATGATTTAAATCCGCGTTTTTCATTTAATAATGAGCGTATACTTTTCTCATCGAACCGCGAATGGCCAATACAAACTGTTGCGAATTATTATTCAATTTTCGAGATTGAAATTAACAACAAATCAATTCAACGCATTGCAGGCTATCCTAAGTTTTTTAGTAATTATTTCCAACCGATTGAGTTGCAAAATAACTACATCAGCTTTTTGAGTGATGCCAATGGCATTGTAAATAATTATGCCATTAAACGCAACGACACCAAAATTATTCAACTTACCAATTATAAACGCTCTATACTATACAACGATGTTGCGAGCAATTCACAAGTCATTGCCGACTTATTGTTTTTCAAAAACCATTACCGCATCTATGTCGGTGAATTGGCAGACAATTTAACAGAAGACGAAATAGAAAATCCCCACAATACAGCCTATCGCAATTGGTTGACGGAAACAAAAGTTCAGAATAAAAAAATGGATACGGTTTATTTAAATGATTCAACCAAAAACAATCCATTACAAAATAAGCAGGACACAATTGTAAAAATCCATAAAAAAGTATTTTTAAGTGGATTCTCTGAGAAAGATGATTTAAAAGCTGATCAGAGTCCAAATGAAAAAATTTCTTCTATCAGCATTCAAAAAACAAAGCTCAATTTTGGCGTTAATTATTCCGTTACACTCTTCGATAATTCATACCTCAATAATTATTTATTTCAAGCCAATGTGAATGAGAGTGTACTCAACAACCCCTTTTTGCTGAATACTTTATTACAAGCTAAAATTACAGACAATCTAAAAAACTATCAATTCGAGGCAGGTGCAAGAATACCAGTAAGCATTCGCGCATCCGATTATTTTTTAAAATATACGAATCTAAAAGGTCGCTGGGACCAATCTCTTCTCTTTCACCGCAGAGGCCGTTTATTGACGAAGGAAAACATTGCTGATAGAATGGTGACCGAGGTATTCAAATACACCATCAGTTATCCTTTTAACGAGCGATCAAAAATCAATTTGAATGCTGGCTTAAGACAAGACCGTTTAATTGCCCTAGCGACCGATACAGTTTCAGCCGAAAAACCGACCATGGGGAATGTTTATTTTTCAGCAGGTGCCGAATATGTTTACGACAATGTACAAAGCAAGGGTTTAAATATTTTTGAAGGTTTAAAATTCAAAATATACAGCGACAATTATTTTGGCATTAATAAGCAAGCCATGGTAATGAATACTGGTTTCGATGGCCGCTATTATCTTAAATTACACCGACAAATTTACATCGCTACCCGTTTGAGTGGGGCTTTCTCTATTGGCCCACAGAAGACCGGTTATTACCTCGGTGGTGTCGAAAATGAAATTGGCAAAGTGAATAGCAATTCTAATTTCAATTATAGCATCCCAACACTTACAACTTCTGAATATAGTTTTCAAACCTTGGTAGCGCCTATGCGTGGCTTCAAACGCAATACCAGAGGGGGCTCGAACTTTGCCTTGTTAAATACAGAAATAAGAATTCCTGTTTTATCTTACCTTATTCAAAAACCCATAACTAGCGAATTCTTAAGAAGCATTATGTTTATAGGATTTATAGATATGGGCACAGCATGGCAAGGCAGTTCGCCATACGACAAAAGCAATCCGTTTAACACCCAGATTATAACCACCACCAATTATTTTGTGAGTGTTACTTCTCAACGCAATCCCATGTTGTATTCAACTGGCATTGGCGTAAGGGCCAAAATACTTTACCATTATGTAAAGCTCGATTATGGCTGGGGGTACTTGGAAAATAAATTTTTGAAAGGCATGACCACCTTTTCCTATGGTTTAGACTTCTAGCCTAGGCCACCGTGGTGCCATTGTCTGCCAATTCGCTAGGAGCAATTAGTTTCAATGAGCCATCTAAATTTTTACCCATCAATATCATACCATTCGATTCAATGCCTTTGATTTTTCGAGGGGCAAGATTGGCTAAAATAGTAATTTGCTTGCCTATCATGCTTTCTGGCGTAAAATCAAGCGCAATGCCCGAAACAATGGTTCTTTGTTCAAAGCCCAAATCTACTTTCAATTTCAAAAGCTTATCCGCTTTCTCTACTTTTTCTGCTTCTAATACCGTACCCACTCTCAAATCCATTTTACTAAAATCATCGAATGTAATTTGAGGTTTAAGAGGCTCCAATGTTGCTTCATTATTGGCTGCTGGCGCGATATTATCGGTCGCCTTCTGCTCTGATTTTTGTTTTAAATTATCCAATTGTAATTGTATGATATCGTCTTCTATGTTTTGGAATAGTAAACTAGGTTGACTAATTTCATGACCGCTTTGTAATTGAACGAAGGCATCTAATTGGTAATTCACCTTTTCAAAATTTAATAAACCATATAATTTTTGAGCAGTAAATGGAATAAATGGTTCCATCCACCAAGCCAAGTGGGC
>CANFUB010000273.1 GCA_947450015.1 Bacteroidota bacterium
AAAGCGATAACATTTTATTTGCGCTCGCAACAATTCACATGGCCTTGTTCATGCTTTGGCGACACATAAGGAATGCCTAAATTAAGGCCTCTAACAATTAACAAAATAGCTACACACATGATGATATAAGGACTGGCCTTACTCATCAGCACACGAACATTAGTAGAAATAAATTTTCCAAAAGCCATGGTAAGTGCCATGATTGGCAAGGTGCCTAAACCAAATGACAACATTAATAAGCTGCTTTCGAATACTGATCCTGTTGCAATCGAAGCTGCAATGGCCATGTATACCAAGCCACATGGCAAAAATCCATTTAATATGCCAATGCTCAAATAGGAATGTAATTTTTTATCGGCAACCAAATAGGCAGTTAGTTTCGATTTAACTGCATTGGTATAACGGTTTATAATAGGGAATTTAGCGCCACCAAATTGTGATAACACTAATACAATTAAAATAAAAGAACCTGCTACGATGGAAAGCCATTGTTGTAAATTGAACAATGCAAAGCTGCTGCCTAATAAACCAAATATTGCACCCATAATGGCATAGGAGAGTGCCCTTCCTAAATTGTATAATAAAATAGCAATTGTTTTTCTTGAGCCATTCAGCTGTTGAACTGGCAGGGTTAAGGCCAAAGGTCCGCACATACCAATGCAATGAAAACTGCCAAGTATGCCAATGCTAAATCCCGATAATATGACGACAACAATTGAATTCACTACTCCAACATTAAATCTTGCTCACGATAATACGATTTATCTTCACTTTCCCATTGTAATCTGACTTTATACAGTCCTCTCACAAATCGCTTACCGTCAATCATAAATTGACCAGCAGTATCTGGTTGAAAACTTAAATTGAGATCTCTTTTTTTATCATCGCTTTTTAAAAATTCTAGTTTGCCATTTGCGAAATTTTTAGTCAAATTTTTTGGAAGTAAAATCTTTACATTCTTTTCAAATTGCGTCACCAAAACTTCGGTTGATGCCGCATTTAAGTTTTGAGCTGCATCAATTTTTAATTGATACTTTAGCTCCTTGTCGTAATAATTGGTATCCACCATATCATTGGTTTGTTGAAAAGCCAAGTACACCATGCTTAACATGGCCAATATGAATATACCGATTACAACGGTTAATTTATGTCCCCAATTCATGTTTATTTTATTTGTTGTTTATTGATATGGCCCTAAGAATTTTGTTTTAATGGTTTGAATTCTCTCCCCATTTCTATACACGCCAATTTTAATTTTAGTACTGTGATGTTGGACTTCTGATTCTGGTATCTCTAAGAAAAAAGTAAATTCACCAATGGATTCTTTCTTGAGTACAATGTTTTTGTTGCCTATTAATTTTACCTCACCATTCATGCCTTCTAATTTCAAAGTTACAGGTATTTCTTCTCTAGTTTTGTTAATTATTTTAGCTTCGTATAGATTACTGATTTTATGGCCAGGCATTTCTTGATAGGTTTGCCCTTTTATCCTTGTGATATAGGAATCTACAGTTTTACGACTCACAATCATGATAACCATTACCACCAATAGAATTGATAGCAATACTGTATATGCTTTCATGCGGGTATTGAAATGAAATTTTTTACCAGTGCTTATTTCATTTTCTGATGCATAACGAATGAGCCCTTTTTCAAAATTCAAGCTCTCCATCACATCATTACAAGCGTCAATACAGGCTGTACAGCCGATGCATTCCATTTGAATACCATCTCGAATATCGATGCCTGTTGGACAAACATGCACACATTTGTTACAACCGATACAATCACCTTCGGTTCTTTCAGCGCCTTTTTTAAATTTACCGCGTGGTTCACCGCGTTTATAATCATATGAAATTTGCATGGTGTCTTTATCAAACATCACACTTTGCAATCTGCCATATGGACAGATTGTGGTACAAACGATGTCTCTTACATAAGCATAAACGCCATAGAACAATAGTGTAAAGATGATTAATCCACTCAACAAACCAACATGATCCTCCATTGGTTCTTTAACAATTGCAATCACTTCATCGATGCCTAGGATATAAGCTAAGAATGTATGGGCAATGGCAAATGAAATAACCAAGAAAAGAAAATGTTTGATTGATTTCTTAAAGATCTTTTCGCCTGTCCAGCCACCATCATTTAATTTTCTTTGTTGGGTAGGTGTGCCTTCAATCATCCATTCTATAGGTCGGAAAATGAATTCCATGAAAATGGTTTGAGGACACACCCATCCACAAAACAGCCGTCCGAAAACAACTGTAAAGAGCACAACGAATACAATGAATGTAATCATTGCGATTGCGAATATGAAGAAATCCTGTGGCCAGAAAATCTTACTAAAGAGAATAAATTTACCTTCCAATATATTAATCATCATGAATGGTAAATCATTCACTTTGATAAATGGAAGTGCAAAAAAAGTAATCAGATAAAAGAACGCTAAATACTTGCGATAGTTAGTCCACTTTCCTTTTGGTTTAAAGGCATATATCCAATTTCTTTTGCCTTTATCGGTAACATTACTAACCCTGTCTCGGAAAGTTTCTGCATGCAAGAGTTCTTCGTCTGTCACTTTGTTTTTATTTAGTTAATGTGGTATCTTTTGTTAATGAATCACTTGCATTTTCTGCTGCAACTTCTTTGTATAAATCACCTTGAGGCTCTTTAGCGCCAGCAGGATTGCTTCCTTTCAAAGACATGATATAGCTTGACACCTGCGCCATTTCTTTTGCAGATAACTGATCTTTCCAAGAAATCATACCTTTTTCTGGCCAACCGTATTTTACTGATTTAAACACATCCTTTATTGAACCACCATGAATCCAATAATCATCTGTTAAGTTTGGACCCACACCACCTGGCATACTGCCGCCAGTAGCACCATGGCAAGAAGCACAGTTTTTAGCAGCAAATACTTTTTTACCGAGTTCAATGTCATTTCCACTTAACATGGTCACAGAATTTTCGTCAACCTTGTTGCCTTGTATAGCCAATCTTGCAGCATCTTCCTTAGCGGCCTCAGCCATTTGAATATTGTATTCTTCAATTTGCAATGGCGATGATTTGCTTACGTGGTAATTAAATAAATACACAGCAGCGAATATGATTGAACCAATAAAACCAGCAATAAACCATGGTGGGGTAATATTGTCTAACTCCCTGATGCCGTCATAACTGTGTCCAGTGTCAATCGCAGCCTCTTCAGTCAATGGTTTGAAACTGTTCATTTTATTCCAAATGGTTTTCCACCAACTTTCTTCGTTTGATTCTACAACTGTATTGTTAGCTTTGGCAATAGCTGCTTTCGTTTCAGCAGTTTTTTGATGTATAAAAGAATTGGTAAGGAATGAAAAGTAAACAATAAGCATAGCTATTACAGCAATCACCACAACCAAAATCCAAGTAGTGGTTGCACTCGAAAATAAATCACCTGATCGAGGACCAGTAACTGCTTCGGCTGCTTGTGCAAAAGCACCTTGTGATATTAATAGGAACATTGCCAATGCAGCTGCTTTACCCATTAATCCAGAAGCGTTTTTTCTTTTGGTTGCAAAATCTTTTGCTACCAATAAAAATGTTTTACTTGAGATATAGAGTGGCAACAATAAAATAATTGCCACGATGGTTAATAATACATTGATATCAAGACTGCTCTTAGCAGGAGCTGCAGCAGTTGCTGCATCGGCCCCAAATAAAAAACAGGGACTGGCGATGGCCAATATACTTGATGCTATTTTTTTAAAATTATTTTTAGTCATATGCTTAATTTTTTTTGTCGTCCAATGGTAAGTTTTCAATTCTTTCAATTTCATTTTTATCGATGCTGTAAATCCAGAATGTTACGATAGCAAAGAAGGCTACAAACATTATAAGCGATACTACAGGGTAGATACTTACACCGGCTATTTTTTCTAAATATGTTGAAAATTTCATGATCTTATTATTTTTTCTCTAAATTGATATCAGTTCCTAAACGTTTCAAATAAGCGATCATAGCAATGATTTCTTTGTTACTTGCAATCTTAACTTTCTTGCCAGTTCTTAATTCATTGGCAATGGTTTCAGCTTGTTTCATTAAATCATTGTTGGCCTCTGCTTCATATCCATCAGGATATGGAACACCCATTTTACGCATCGCATGAAT
>CANFUB010000274.1 GCA_947450015.1 Bacteroidota bacterium
AAGTCACTGTCACTGCAACAAATTTTTGGTTGCCATCGCTGTTTACAATTTTGCCTTTCTCGTCTTCTTTCATCCACTGACTGCAAAGCACATATAGGGTTTTGCCATTCAGTTCAGCTTTAATTTTATCGACCTCATCTAAGTAAACAACTTTCTTAATGTAAGTATTGGGTGCTTTTCTCAATGCTGCCGTATCACCAATAAACTCATACTCGTATTTTTTACCCTCACATTCAAAAATTAGGTAGGTGTTTTTACAAGTACCTGTGGCACATTTCACCGCGCGCATTTCTCTCGACTGATAGGTGAAAGTTTTCCATTCAAAATCGCCTTGGCGTACTTGATCATTTACAAAATTGAGCGATTTATAAGGTGCCAATTCTATTCGTGAAGCCGAACCCAATGCTTTTATTTTCAAGGGTTCTGTCATAAATTTCATGCCCGGTTTCCAATCAGCCATTATAATGCGTGGAAATTTTTTAGCAAACTCACTCATTGGTGTACTGTCCTTGGGAGCATTGGTATTGGTACTTACATCATAAGGACTTTTTTGGGCGAATAAAGCAGCGTTTAAACCGAAGAGTAATAAAAATATAAATGATTTCATAAGGCGAATATAGATATGGCAAAAATAGGACCTAAAAAAAGCAGATGTATAACATCTGCTTTAAAAAATTTAAAATTAAATATAATTATTCCCAACCGCAAACAATACCGCCAACAACGGCTAAACTTAAAATCCAATAGCCTGCAGTGATGAAGATATATTTTGCACTTCTTTTTTCATATACAGCACCCATACCGATGATAGGTAGAGCGAAGAATATACCAGCAATAACACCATGGAACGCACCATGTTTAAAAGTTCTGAATTTGTGTTCATAGTCAATAATTTGGTCGTTGAGCATCAACATTTTTTTGCCATCAGCGCTATTTGGGATATCTTGTAACAAAGAATTCAAACCAAATTGGTGAATGACTACGGCATGCATAAATAAGGCGACTAGAAAGCTAAATAAAAAGGTCAAGAACATCATTAAAGCCATGTTGCTACCCTCCCGCATTTCAGCTTCTGTTTTTCCGATTGCTGTCATCCAAGCATTGCCAAATACTTTTGGGTTATACCAAATAAATCCGAGTACTAAAGTTGCCAATGCGGCAACTAATGAATGTAATAAAATTTGCATAATTGTATGTATTAATTATGGCAAATGTATCCGTATTTTGTTAAAAAACAAACCTTTATAGAAAAAGTAAAAGAATTATTTGGGCACTATTTTAAAAGCCTTTCCAGCCTTGAGCTGTCAATTTGTGTTGGTTATTGCCCTTGCTAATGAGATGCAATCCTTCGGTCGATTTTACGGCATGACCAATGATTGTAAAATCCATTTGGTTCTTTATTTTCTCAAAATCACTAGTTGCAATGGTAAACAATAATTCATAGTCTTCGCCTCCATTTAAAGCAGCAACTGTTGGGTCGATGCCCAAATCAATACCGCGCTGGTAGGTCAAAGGATCGATGGGCAATTTATCCTCATAAACGGTAAAGCCTACATCGCTTTGTTTGGCTAAATGGTGTATTTCACTTGCCAAGCCATCACTTACATCTATCATAGCCGTTGGTTGAATACCAAGGTCGGCCAATAGTTTAATAATATCAACCCTTGCCTCTGGTCGCAATTGTCTTTGAATCAAATAATCGTTGCCCTCTAAATCAGGCTGAAAATCTGGTTTTTCAAGAAAAATTCTTTTCTCTCTTTCTAAAATATTTAAACCTAAAAACGCACCGCCTAAGTCGCCCGATACCACTAGTAAGTCGCCTTCATTAACGCCACTTCTATAGGCTATTTTATCCTTCGCCACATGGCCATAAACTGCAATGTTTAGTATTAGGCCTTTTGGACTAGAAGTTGAATCGCCTCCAACTAAATCAACATTGTATTGTGCACAGGCGGCATTGATACCGAAGTATAAATCTTCGATGGCTTCAATTGAAAATCGGTTACTCAAAGCCATTGACATTACAATATGTGTTGCTGTGCCGTTCATGGCTGTAATATCGCTGATATTGGCAACCACTGCTTTGTAGCCTAAGTGTTTCAACGGGGTATAAGCCAAATCGAAATGCACACCTTCTACTAACATATCGGTGCTTAAGAGGGTGTAATTATCGCCATTCTCAATCACGGCAGCATCATCACCTATGCCTTTTACAGTGCTTTGATTATGTGTTTTTACACTTTTGGCAAGGTGGTCGATTAAACCAAACTCGCCCAATTCACCCAATTCGGTTCTACCTTTATTTTCGAACATGTTTTTTATTTTTGATTATCTCTCCATTCATACACCCAACCACTTTGAATCATTTCTAAATGACCTTCATTGCACTCTTCTTTGGTGCCTTTAAAGTTGGGAATTTCGAGTATCCATTGCATCAGTTCTGTAAAACGAACTCTGTAAATTTTTGATTCCGTAAAATCATCACCAAAACGCTCGTAAAGGGCCATGGATATGTCTTCGTGGTCTTTCCAGTAAATAGGAAGTTGGAAATGGGTCATGCTTGTATTGTATTTGAAATTGATACTTTATTTTGCCAATAGGGCGCAATAAATACCAACTGCAAAACTAATCTATTTTTTTCAATCGAACGCTTAGCAATTGTCGGGTCTATTTTACTTTTAAAGTAGCACTCGTCGAATGGGCGCAATACTCAGGTGCATACATGCATTGTGCTGTGGCCAATCCCATGTTAAAATCACCAGCCTGCTCTACTTTCAATGTATAGTTAATTTGATAAGTACCCTTGGCCATGTAATCAACAAAGAAATTCGCACTAGCATCTTTGGTGACTTGATAATAACCCAAACCATTTTGCCATTTGTATTCGCTTATCACATCAACAGGCTCGGTGCCACTGGCTCTTAAATCTTTAATATGCACAAACTCCATGTTGCGGTCGCAGCGAATTTGCAATGAAACCTCAATCAAATCGCCCACTTGCACTTGACCATCGGTTATCAATACTTTTTTGTCGCCAGTTTCGGTATGCACAATTTTGTAAATTTGTTTGACAATTGTGAATTGGTTTTGAGGGTTGGCAGGTACTTTATCCATTTGCTCAAAATACTGCCAATAAATGGCACCATAGGCAAAATCGTTGGTAGTTGCGCTCACTTGGATGTTTGCACTGTTGTTGGATATACTTGCTTTAGGCAGGTTTTGTCTGTAATAACCTGTACCCGCATCAATTGATTCAGGTTTTATCACTTCATTGTTTACACGCACATCAACTTGTTGTTGATTGTTTAACAAGCCACCATTCATTAATAATGAATAACAAGCATCGGCTGTACTTCTGGTACTGGCCCAATGGCTGGTTTGTTTTTGTCTTAACAACCAAATTTGCTGTTCTTTAATGCTCTCTTTTTCTGAATCGAAGGTCGCAAAAAATTCTATGATGGCTGCTTGTGTTTCAATGGGCGCTTCATGCCAGTAATAGCCGCCTTTATTAGCGGTCCAATACATGCCCATTTCTTCCGTTTTACGCGAAGTTTCTACAAATGATTTCAATATCCATGCAGGCACATCTGAACTTGGTTTAAGTGTTTTTAAAGCAGTGGCCAATTGTGCGCGGTTCATTAATCCATTATTGACCCAGGTCTTTTCTGCATTGTCAGCAAAATACTGAACAGTTGTATCATTAATGGCTAAGCCCATTGCAGGAAAGAAACTTTTACAATAGAGGTATTGAAGATTATTAGGCAAAAAACCAAGTAATTCTTTTTTGCTGTGGTAGAATTTATAATCGCGTTCTGCTTCTCTATCAAGATAATTCATGGCCTTCAATATCATCTCCTCGTAAGCCTTAATATCAACGCCCATTTTTTTCATTTTACCAAAACCTATAACAATGGTTTGTGTGATATAAGAGTTGCCTTGCATGCCCGCGAACCAACCAAATGAACCATCGCCTAGCTGCATTTGTTTTAATTTTTCAAAAGCGTTTTGCAGTTCTTCGTTCATTTTTTCTTGATTGAATAAAGCACCGAGTTTTTGCATGCGTTCTGTTTCAGTATTGGCCTCAGCTAACCAAGGTGTTTCATCAATCACAGTGGATTTTAAGTCTTGGTTCAAAAGCAATTTACTTTGTAA
>CANFUB010000275.1 GCA_947450015.1 Bacteroidota bacterium
GCTGATGACGATATCAAAAACGCAGCCCCAAAAGCTGGCGCAGTTGAGTCGCATAACTAATTAAAATAATTAATCTTAAAAAAGCCCTTGCTATTAGCGAGGGTTTTTTTTTGATGCTTTGTTGAGAATGTTAGGAGTTAATTGTTAATAGTTATTAAGGAGACAGCCACAACGCGCCCTAATAACCTAATAACCTAATAACCTAATAACCTAATAACCCCTAAGGCGGTTGAATTTGGTTATTAACCCACTATTAAACCATGTAAACGCATTTTTCCATGCCACCAAAGCCTCGAGCATTCTATCCTGTATAATCGCTACGGGATAACGATGCATCAGTTAGGTTCCCTCTTTATAAATATTAAATCACTACGGGATAAAATTCCATTTTTGATAATTCTGTATTCAAAACAAATTCTGCGAATCTGTGGCTTATTATTAAAAAATCTCCGCACAAAAAAAATCCCGCGATAAATCGCGGGACTTCTTCGTTATTTTGTAGTTAATCGTTATTAATGGAAATAACAGTTGCCCCCCCCAATAACCAAATAACTCAATAACCAATAACTTAACCCTAGCAATGTGCGTCAAACGCAGCTTTCAAGTTGTTAGCGATTTGGTCGGCTGTATGGCCTTCGATGTCTAATCTTTGCACAAAATGCACCAACTGACCGTCTTTAAACAAAGCGATAGAAGGAGAAGAAGGTGGATAAGGCAACATAAAATCTCTTGCTTTTGCTACTGCTTCTAAATCTTGACCAGCAAATACCGTCATTAAATTGTTTGGTGTTTTTTCGTTGGTTAATGAACGGATAACACCTGGGCGGGCAGATCCTGCAGCGCAACCGCAAACAGAATTTACAACCAATAGGGTAGTGCCTTGAGCTGTTGGAAGGGTGGTGTCAACTTCTTCGGCCGATTTAAGTTCGGTAAAGCCTACGTTTGTTAATTCGGCACGCATTGGCGATACTAGCATTTCTGGATATGGCATAAAATATTTTAATTTGAATTTTTGAAATGCAAAATTAAGTAAACTATTTCATTCCTGTTATTGGTTTTTATAATAGGGGTATATGCATTGGAATAAAATGTCGTTTTTGAATTGAAAACCTAAAGTGGAATTGATGGCCTTGTCAACAATTTTATAAATCTAGGAATCTTTAAAATCTGAAAATATTAAAATCAATAAATTCAAAGGCTTCTTTCTTTCCCCAACTTTGGTTATGTTTGTGAGCGATTATTGTCAACGCCTTGAATCAACATTAATCCCATATACACCAAAAAAACACAGAACACTTATAAAATTTATACCCTCAAAATGAACACCGAAATTAAAAACTTCTTTCGCCCATTGGTTCCACAATTTATATTGAATGCAACAAGTAAAGCCTATTTAAAAAAGTTGAAAAAGGAATGGGAAGACAGTGGTTGCCCTGTGCCACCACCACATTTTGTTAAGCAAATGGCCATCAGAGAGTATCAAGAAAAATACCATTACGGTATATTGGTAGAAACCGGTACCTATTTGGGTGATATGGTTGAGGCGCAAAAGAAATATTTCAAGAAAATTGTTTCAATAGAGTTGGGTGTTGAATTGTATGAAGATGCAAAAAAAAGATTCATCAACGATAAAAATGTAACCATAGAGCAAGGTGATAGTGGCAAGGTATTGAACAAGGTGGTAGCCAGCTTAAATGGTCCAGCCATTTTTTGGTTAGATGGTCATTATTCTTCGGGCATTACAGCGCAAGGCGACAAAGATTGCCCAATCTTCGAAGAGTTAGATGCTATTTTTAACAATTCCAACGCCCCCCATGTTTTGTTGATCGATGATGCCAGATGCTTTATTGGTCAAGGCGATTACCCAACCATCGAAGAGTTAACCAAGTATGTAAAATCTAAGAACGAAAATTACCAGTTGTTGGTACAACACGATATCATTCGTTATTTTATTTAATTTAAAAATTTTTTAGAAAAAAGGGGTGCCAATAGGTACCCCTTTTTTGTTGTTCAACGGAATAAACAAGGATTGCGTGGAGTAGGTATTTGCCCATTTCCTCAGAAAAGTTATATTTGCCTTTAACATACGCCTCTTTCACTGCAACTATTGTTGCGGTCTGCCTTTTATTAATTTAACATACACTAGCAAAACAAATGCGCGCAGCCGTTTATAAAACCTATGGTCCGCCCAAAGTGGCCCAACTCTTGGAAGTGCAAAAGCCACAGCCCCAACCCAACGAACTCTTTATTAAAGTGATTTGCTCTACAGTTAATCGCACCGATGCAGGATTTCGCAGTGCCGAGTATTTTATCTCCCGCTTCTGGACTGGCCTGTTGCGTCCCAAACACCAAATATTGGGTTGCGAGTTTGCTGGTATTGTAGAAGGTATTGGCAACGCGGTGCATGGTTTTAAAGTAGGCGATAAAGTATTTGGTTTTAATGATAAAACCTGTGGTGGCCATGGTGAATATTTGTGCATTGCCGAAACAGATGCCGTGGCGCTAATGCCCGAAGGACTTGGTTTTTCCGAGTGTGCAGCCTTAACCGAGGGTGCCCACTATGCATTGGTGGATATTCGGGCCGCCAAAGTAAAAAGCGGTCAGGAAGTTATGGTGTATGGCGCTACTGGCGCTATAGGATCGGCAGCGGTGCAATTGCTCAAGCATTTTGGGGCAAGGGTAACGGCAGTGTGCAGCACGCAAAATAAGGAGATGGTAAAAGGCCTTGGTGCCGACGAGGTTATCGATTATCAATTGCAGGATTTTACCAAAACCAAAACAAAGTTTAATTTTATTTTCGATGCTGTGGGGAAAAGCGCTTTTGGCATTTGCAAACCCATGTTGGTAGATGGTGGTATTTATATCTCAACTGAGCTGGGTAAAAATGGTCAGAACATTTGGTACGCCATTGTAACCGCCATATTGGGTGGTAAAAAATTATTGTTTCCCATTCCAACGGTTACTAAGGCCGATATAGAATTTTTAAAATCATTGGCCGAATCTGGTACTTTCAAGCCAGTCATCGATCGCAGTTTTCCATTGTCAGAAATAGTAGCGGCATACGAGTATGTAGAGTCGGGACAAAAAGTTGGCAATGTTATTCTACAGGTAGGAGCGTTATAAGGAGAGCGATTTTAGTCGTAAATTTGCCTTAAAAGATACTTAGGTTGACTAATTTAATGCAAAACAAAATAGCTAAACTTTTTCTACTGTTGTGCTTGTTTTTAAGTGCTTGCAACCGCATTGAATCTGCTGATAGCTTGTCGCCCGAAACCTTGGCTAAATTAAAGACCTTGGGCTTATTGAATGCGAAGGAGGACTTGGTTTGTTATTATTCCAATTACAAGGAGGAAATAGTTGGAAGTATTATTACCGATCAGCGCTTAGCCCATTATTGGATAGATGAGAAAGATAGTAGTAAATCAGAAATTGAATCGGCTTACTATTCTGAAATCGTCAATATAGTTGACCATTTTCAGGTGCAAGATTTCGATTGTCCGTATATAGCGGTAACCAAGACGGATAGCACGCAATTTAGAGTATACGTAGATGGTAATGCAGAAGAAAAACAATATTTTTATCAAACCGCATTGGCGCTTTGGAAACAGAAATTAAAAAAGTAATATCTACCATTGTTGTTTTTCAGCAGCGCTTTTACAAGGACTGAATTTTTACGTCAACCTTTTTGAGCCAAATCCGTTAAAAAAGTAAAAAGTCATTTCTTAAAAGTCTTTTATAATTACTAAACTTCTCTATGTGGCCTTTGTATTGGCCTCGCTTGGTGGTCTTTATTGCAAGCAATGCTACTTCGTGGTGTGGTGAAAAAAGTAATTACATACCGCCTGGTATGTTTTTTTGATTCAGACTTATGAGCCATTCGTTTTTTACTAAGCAAAAAAAACTTGTAATGATTTAATATTTATGTATTGGCATCAATGTTGCTTCGCAGTGTCTTAAAGTAATTGTTTCGTATTGTCTAATACTGCTCGTACCAACTAAACTTCTCATGTACAATACTTGCTTTTTCTTTTTTCAAGTATTCCAAGTAAGCCAAGGCTGCAGGTGAATGTTTTTTGCCTTTCAGCCATATGAGTCGCCAAGTGGTTTTAATCGGTAAACCTTTCAC
>CANFUB010000276.1 GCA_947450015.1 Bacteroidota bacterium
ATTACAAAATTAACTTTCTTTCTTTCCTTCTGTCCCCATTTTACCAAGCGCGCTTTGTAGCTTAATTCATCTTCTACCAAAGCTTTGATGTCGATGTGCAAGCCTATCATTTTATTCAAAATAAAATGCTGTGTAAACTTAAAACCTTTGTCTAAATAGATGGCGCCAATTAAGGCTTCCAAAGCATTTCCACAAATGGTTTCCATAAAAGTATTGTTATAAGCCAACACCTTATCGAACTTAATAAGTTGTTGCAATCCCATTTTTTTCCCAAGAAAATTTAACTTCTGACGGCTCACCACTTTAGAGCGCATTTCGGTTAAAAAGCCTTCATTTTTGTAGGGAAATAAATTGTATAATTTTTCGGCTATGATAAATCCTAATACCGAGTCGCCCAAAAACTCAAGGCGCTCGTTGTTATTCTGCTTATCAACCTTGCGATGGTTGTGTTTATAGGAATGGTGGGTAAGCGCTATTTCGTATAAAGACAAGCGACTGGGACAAAATCCTAGGACATTGTAAAGCTTTTGGTAAAGTGCTCTATTGCGCGACAGTTTCAGACAGTATATTCGTCTTAGCACTTTGTTTTAGAGGGGGATTAGGGTCTATTAATAATTAACCGTTGTAACGTTTAAAAATAACAGACGCATTGTGCCCACCAAATCCGAAGGTATTGCTAATGGCAACATCGATTTGTTTTTGTTGAGCTACATTGAAGGTTAAATTCAATTTTGAGTCTATATTTTCGTCGTCGGTAAAATGATTAATAGTAGGCGGTACAAGATTATGTTGCATAGCCATAATCGAAGCCACTGCCTCAATTGCACCAGCGCCACCTAATAAGTGACCGGTCATTGATTTTGTAGAGCTAATGTTCAATCCATAAGCATCTTCCTTAAAAACAGCTTGAATAGCTTTTATTTCGGCTATATCACCCAAAGGTGTGGATGTTCCATGAACATTTATATAATCAACATCTGAAGGTTTCAAATTAGCATCTTCTAATGCCCAATTAAGAACATTGATAACACCTAAACCTTCTGGATGTGGAGCAGTCATGTGATATGCATCGGCACTCATTCCAGTACCAACAATTTCGCAATAAATTTTAGCGCCTCTTGCTTTGGCGTGCTCAAGTTCTTCGAGAACCAAGGCAGCAGAACCCTCACCTAATACAAAACCATCGCGGTTTTTATCAAAAGGGCGAGAAGCTGACTTAGGATCATCGTTTCTTTCGCTTAATGCTTTCATTGTTACGAAACCACCTACCGCAGGCTCGTTGACACAAGCTTCGGAACCACCAGTAACAATCATAGGACTCTTACCCAATTGAATCATTGTGTAAGCGTCTATCAATGCATTATTACTTGATGCGCAGGCAGAAACAGTGGTATAATTGGGACCACCAAAACCATATTTAATACTCACCAAACCACCAGCGATATCAGATATCATTTTGGTGATAAAGAAAGGTGAAAAGCGGGGCGTACCATCACCTCTAGCATAATCGGCACTTTCATTAAAAAATGAAGTTAAACCGCCAATACCAGAACCCCAAATAACACCAATTTTGGTTTTATTGATTTTTTCCAAATCAATCCCTGAATCTTTGATTGCTTCATCTGTAGTAACAGATGCAAATTGAGCAAAGCGGTCCATTTTGCGGGCCTCTTTACGCTCCATAAAGTCTTCAGGATTGAAATTTTTTACCTCACAAGCAAATTTTGTTTTAAACTTGGTGGTATCAAACTGCGTAATCATATCGGCACCACTCACTCCGTTAGCCAATCCGGTCCAGTAATCCTGAACGTTATTGCCCAACGGGGTAAGCGCACCCAATCCTGTAACTACTACACGTTTTAGTTGCATGTAAATGGTTGAGGATATTTAATAAATTACTTTGAGTTGTTTTCGATGTAAGTAATGGCGTCACCTACAGTACCGATTTTTTCTGCTTGCTCATCAGGAATTGCAATATTGAATTCTTTTTCAAATTCCATGATCAATTCAACTGTATCTAATGAATCTGCACCTAAATCGTTGGTGAAACTTGCTTCAGGCGTTACTTCACTTTCTTCTACACCTAATTTGTCAACGATTATTGACTTTACTTTTGCTGCTACTTCTGACATGATTTTTAAATTTTTGGTTGGTGCAAATAACCATTTTTTAAGCTAAAATGCCAAATTTTTTTTAAGAAGGTTTTTTTCAGGCAATTACGATTCAAAAATAAGGAGGTTTTTATCCAATAAAAGCGTGTTAAAACAGCCTTTCAGAGAATTTGCTATCAGGTTTGACAGAAACAGAAATAAAATACTAACGCACTAAAACCATTTTTTTGGTTTCGAAAAATGGATGCTCGAAAAGGTTAGCAAGGAAATATTCCTTCACTTTTCTATTTCTGAAAGCCGCTTTAAAGGTTTGAAGCTCGGCTTGTAAATCGCCTCCTTTTAAACAAACGACTTCAGAATCCGGTTTTAAGTTTTTGGCAATCCAACCGTAAAATTCTATTAATTGGGTGACCGCTCGACACATCACAATATCATATTTGCCCACGATTTGCTCTGCCCTTGCTTGTTCTGCTTTTACATTCGTTAAGCCTAAACCCTCTGCAACGGCATTCACCACTGTAATTTTTTTACCGATCGAATCAACCAAATGAAATTCTATTTCGGGAAACAAAATGGCCAAAGGAATGCCCGGAAAGCCACCCCCAGTACCAATATCTAAAATTGTATGTACATTCTTAAAGTTAACCAATTTGGCGATTGACAAGGCATGCAACACATGGTGCACATACAACTCCTCAATATCCTTGCGCGATATCACATTTATTTTAGCATTCCACTCCTCGTATAAAGGATACAATTTTTCGAACTGCTCCTTTTGTGTAGCACTTAGATTCGGAAAATATTGATATATAATTTCAGCACTTACCATTTTTTTTGTTTTCCAAAAGCTGTTACTGCGCCAAATACCAAATTATAAAACACAAATAAAAAATCGAATAGTGGCAACCAGAAGGCATAGGTGGCGCGTTTTAATTTTCTAAAGATTTGATACATCAATGGTATTTTAATCAACCAAAAAATGCCCAGTACAATTAATGACCAATACCTTGTTGGTTCATAGATAATACATGCCAATAGAAAAGCCCATACTAGCGCTTGGGTTACGCCAAAAAAGCCGAGTTGGGAACGGTGCTTGCGCTTATAATACTTGCCTACATAGTTGTGTCTTACTTTTTGCGCAAACCATTCGCCAAATGTTTTCTTAGCGTATGTATTCACAAAGGCTTGAGGAATTACGCACACCGCGGTATTTTGTGAATTGGCCGCATCTTGTATAAACAAATCGTCATCGCCCGAGGCAATGTGATGGTGATTCGCAAAACCTTTGACACTAAAAAACAAAGATTTCTTGTAACTTAAATTTCTACCAACACCCATATATGGATTGCGGTTCATGGCATAACCAAAATAAGAACTTGCTGTTAAAATATTCTCCATTTGTGCCATTAAATTAACAAATGTATGACGCTTAGCAAAGGGAGAATAACCGAGTACAATTTCTGTAGCAGGATTGGTATGGTAGGGTTTCACCATTTCTGTAATCCAATGTTCTGAATTCGGCAAACAATCGGCATCCGTAAACAAAAGCAACTCGTGCTTTGCTGCCTTGATGCCTAAGGTCAATGCCAATTTTTTTCCCTTCGCATTTTTCTTCATATCATCTGTAATAAAAACAGACTTAATCCGTGGTTCGGTACTTTGAAGGGTTTCGAAATAATCTGTTGTCTTATCCCAACTGGCATCATCTACCAATACAATTTCAAATTCACTGTATTGTTGATTCAACAAAGCTGGCACTAGCACTTGCAAATGATCGTATTCGCTTTGTGCACAAACAATAATACTTACGGGTTGCCATTTACCAGTATACTCAGGCTTCTTAGGCAGTTTCAATAATTTAGCAAATACAACTACGTGATAACACAATTGTATAATAACAAAAAGCAAAAGCCCTGCAAGTAAGGCAATAGCTATTGGAGACAAATGGATAGGTAACATTAATTTATTTTAAATCCAATGCCTGTTCTTTGCGTTGGAATATTA
>CANFUB010000277.1 GCA_947450015.1 Bacteroidota bacterium
GATGCTGACATTGAAAAACTTGATTGGTTAGGACTATTTAGCAGTGCAGCCTTGCCTATTACCAATGGCACCTCAGCCCAAATACTCGAAGAAATATTAAAACCCAAGTGGCATTTGATGCCTACGGACAAGGATTTAATTGTGATGTTGCATAAGATAGGCTATACTCAAAACGGCACACAGCAATGGCGTTCGGTGCACATGACATTAGAAGGCATCAGCGAAACCCATACGGCCATGGCCAAAACTGTTGGTTTGCCTTTGGCCATTGCTTGTAAATTAATTTTAGAAAATAAAATCGAGGCCCGTGGTGTGCTTGCGCCTGTAACAGCCGATTTTTACAATCCTGTTTTAGCAGAACTCGAGACCTTTGGTATTTGTTTTTAATTACGTTATTTGCATGGTATTAATTAATAGCATCCATTGGATTTTTAAAGCCATTTTGTTATTTTAAAATAATTTCTTACTTTTGCACCCCGCAAGAAATGGAGAACTTGCGATTTATAAATATTTTATGTCAACAAAATTAAGATTACAGCGTCATGGACGCAAAAAACAAGCCTACTACTACATTGTGGCGGCAGATGCACGTGCTCCGAGAGATGGTAGATTTATTGAGAGAATTGGTGATTACAACCCAAACACTAATCCTGCAACAATTAACCTGAATCTTGAACACGCAGTTAAATGGTTAGACAACGGAGCTGTTCCTACAGACACCGTAAAAGCCATCCTATCTTACAAAGGTGCAATGATGTTGCATCACTTACATGGCGGTGTGCGCAAAGGCGCTATGACTGCAGAACAAGCCGATGCAAAATTTGCTGAATGGACTGCAGCTAAAGAAGCTAAAGTACAAAGCAAACGCGACGGTCTTGCAGACAAAAAAGCACAAACTGCTGCTGCTAAATTAAAAGCTGAAACAGCTATTAAAGAAGCTAAAGCTGCTGCTATTGCTGCTACTGCTGCTGCTAAAATTGCAGAAGCTGAAGCTGCTGAGCAAGCAAGAATTGCTGCCGAAAATCCAGTTGTTGAAGAAGTTGCAGTTGTTGAAACTCCGGTTGACAACACTGTTATCGAATCACCAGTTGAAGTGCCTGCTACCGAAACACCTGAAACTGAGGTTCCGGCTGCTGAAACACCTGCAGAAGAAGCACCTGCAACAGATGCTCCTACTGCTGAAACACCAGAAGCTTAATTCAAAGCTTTTTGTATGGCAAGCAAAACAATTAATATTCATGATAAACCCACCCGCAAGGTGGGTTTTCTTTTAAGAACCCATGGCTATAAAGGCCATATTAAAATTGCTATTGACGATGAATTTGAAGATTTTGAACCCACCGGTTTTTTATTGGTAAACATCAACGAGAAATTTGTTCCATTCAAAATAGACAACTACAACGAAGATGGCGGTATCATTAAACTCAATGGTATCAACTCTATTGAAGAAGCCGGCATAGTGGTTGGCAAACAGGTCATGGAATTTATACCTGACAATGCAGAAGCCGCCTTTACCTACAACGACTACACCTTAATCGATAACGACACCAAAATTGAATACCGCATCACCGATACGGTTGTTATGCCAAATCAAACCTTATTAGAATTTAGAAACGGCTATAAAGACACCTTGCTGCCTTTTCACCCCGACCTTATTCTAGAGGTGAACGATGAACTTAAAACAATTACGGCCCATTTCCCTGATGGTATTTTAGATTTGTAGTATGAGAGTCGATATCATCACAGTTCAACCCGCATTATTGGAAAGTCCCTTTAATCACTCGATGATCAAAAGGGCACAGGACAAGGGTTTTGCCACCATTAACCTGATTAACTTGCGCGATTATGCCATTAATGCCCACGGTCAGATCGACGATTACCAATACGGTGGCGGTGCTGGCATGGTGATGATGTGCGAACCCATTGCCAATGCCATCGAAGCACTTAAAAAAGAGCGTACTTACGACGAAATCATTTACACTTCGCCCGATGGTGAATTGCTCGATCAACCCATGGCCAATGCCCTTTCACTAAAAGAAAATATCATTATTTTATGTGGCCATTATAAAGGCATTGATGAGCGCATTCGTCAACTGTATGTTACCAAAGAAATATCAATTGGCAATTATGTATTAACGGGCGGAGAATTAGCTGCAGCCATTATTACCGATTGCATGATTCGTTTAATACCAGGTGTTTTAGGCAACGAAGAATCGGCCCTTACCGATAGCTTTCAGGATGATTTATTAGCACCACCAGTCTACACCCGACCTGCAGAATTTCAAGGATTAAAAGTACCCGATGTATTGCTTTCTGGTAATTTTAAAAACATTGAAATATGGCGCCAAGAGCAGGCCGAAGCGCGCACCAAACAAAGAAGACCCAATTTGTAAATTCAATTTACAATTTAAAAATATTGCATTAGAATGAACCTAAAATTAAATAAAGCCTTGGTGATTTTCGATTTGGAAACCACTGGTATCAATACATCCAAAGATCGCATCATCGAACTTTATATGATAAAAGTGCAACCCGATGGCAGTCGCACCGACCTGCACCAGCGCTTTAATCCCGAGATGCCAATAAGTGCCGAAGCCACTGCTGTGCATGGCATTACCGATGCCGATGTGGCCAACGAACCCACCTTTAGACAGAAGGCACATGAGCTGAACCAATTCTTATTGAATTGTGATTTTGCTGGTTTTAATAGTAACAAATTTGATTTCCCTATGTTGGTCGAGGAGTTCTACCGTGTAGGCGTTGAATTCGATACTTTAAAAAGAAAATTCATCGATGCACAACGCATTTTTCATTTAATGGAACCCCGCAATTTAAGTGCGGCTTATAAGTTCTACTGTCAAAAAACACTTGAAAACGCTCACAGTGCAAAGGCCGATACAGAGGCAACTTGGGACATTATTCAAGCCCAAATTGAGCATTACAAAGATTTGGAAAATAACATCGATTTCTTACACCAATTCAGCGGTCAGAGCAATTTAGTGGATCTTGCTGGTCGCTTGGTATACAACGATAAGAAGCAAGCCGTCTTCAATTTTGGAAAACACAAAGGCAAAACCGTTCAAGATGTTTTGAAAATAGAACCCAGCTATTATGAATGGATGATGAATGGCGATTTCTCTGCACAAACCAAGAAGGTATTAACCCAATTGCGATTAGAGGCAATGGGGAAATAACAATGTAGCTTTGGTCATATCCAACGACCGCAATCTTTATTACATTTTCTCGTAAACAATAGCAAGGCCTTGACCAACGCCAATACACATAGTCGCTAAGCCATAACGCACATTGCTTCTTTTTTGCATTTCGTGAATTAAAGTTGTGCTGATTCTTGCACCACTGCAACCCAATGGATGTCCAATGGCAATAGCGCCACCATTCACATTCACGATATCAGGATTTAAACCCAATTCTCGCATGCAAGCGATACTCTGACTAGCAAAAGCCTCGTTTAATTCTACTAAACCTAAATCAGCAATGCTCAAACCTGCACGTTTCAATGCTTTGCGACTCGCCTCTACCGGACCAATGCCCATGATTTGAGGATGCACACCGCTTGCGGCACTGGATACAACACGAGCTAAAGGTTCTAAGTTATGTGCTTTTACAAAACTTTCTGAAGCCAAAGCCAAAGCTGCTGCTCCATCGTTCACGCCACTTGAGTTACCTGCTGTTACACTGCCGTCTTTTTTGAAAGCTGGTTTCAAAGCGCCCAACACTTCCATACTGCTCAAACGCGGTTGCTCATCTTTATTGAAAACAATGGCATCGCCTTTTTTCTGTGGAATATGTACGGGTATCAATTCATTGTCGAAGGCATTGATTTTATTCGCCTCGCTCCATTTTAATTGTGAGTTATAAGCAAAAGCATCTTGCTCTTCGCGACTGATATTCCATTGCGCTGCAACATTCTCTGCAGTTTCGCCCATTGTATAAGGATGGTATAATTTAGAAAGGGCTGGATTAGTAAAACGCCAGCCGATAGTCGTATCATGTATCTCAGGCGCACGACCGAATGCAGTATCCGATTTGGCCATAACAAAAGGGGCACGACTCATGCTCTCGACACCACCTGCTATGTA